>CAXFJI010000023.1:0-15245 GCA_964003275.1 uncultured Planctomycetaceae bacterium | reverse complement strand
TTTCGGGACAATCTTGAGCGCTGATGGGTCGATGTCGTACCACCCAATATTGTTGTACTGTTCAAACTCTACAAGACACTGCCCATTCATGTTCACCGTTTTTACCTGACCGGTTGTGGATGCAAATCGTGCTAATTCTGGAGTACGAGAATTCACAACCACATACTTATCAGTCCACTCTGACTTCAGTTGATCAATTACGTCAAACATTGGAAAAACCAAAAAAGAAAAGAAAATAGATCATCTCAGGATATTCTTCCCATTAATCTGATCAATTTTGAATGAGTCTGCAAGATGTCAATCCTGTTGCTCCAAAAGAGTAGGCCCACTGGATTGTGGCGGGAAGTTTTTCTGGTGCAAACGTATGTGGTTGGATTGTCACCTGTCGAGACGTATTTTCATATGTTGAGCCAAGCCATTCCGGTTGGACGGCGACTCGACAGGCAATTTCAAAGCGGATTTCTTCCTTTTCTTTGCCAGGCCCAATGGATGCTGAGAAATGTGATCGTCCAACTTGCCCTACTCCAAGAACCACAAGACCTGTTTGTGTCTGCATTTGAGAGATCTCTACAATCGTTGGTGAGGCAGGCCAGTGAGCATCGCTGCTGCCCATGCGAGGCCCTTCTACGGATTTCCATTCCCCAATATCTTCGATGGTCACTCGATGTGACCATCGATCACCAGTCCAGACAAAGGTAACTGTGACAGGCCCATTGTGTATCTTGAGTGTCTCAGGTGGCATGAAACAGCAATGTGATTTGGTGAAAGAAAAAACGGTGTAGCATATATATGCAACAAATAATTGTGTGATCGTTATTTTGTGGAGTATACAGTGGAACCTCGACGCTCACTTGGTTGGCCAATTCTCCTTGGCGTAGTGCTTATTGGTTCTATTATTGCTTTGGGCGTTGGGTGGGTTCTCGTAAGTATTGCTGCTGCACTCGGTTCAAATAATGCCGTTTTTTATTGGGCGGCAATGGGTGTTGGGGTTGCATTACTCGTGCTTGTGCTTGTCGGTGTGATTATCTATCTGGCACTTACTCTCAAGGCGATTGCGTTATCACAGAGACAAAGTAATTTTATTGATAGCGTTACGCATGAGTTGAAAAGCCCTTTGGCATCACTGCAGCTTTATCTGCAAACGCTTACTCGACGATCCGTCGCTCCAGATCAGCAGGCTGATTTTCATCGCTTTATGCTTCAGGACGTCGAACGGTTAGACACACTCATTGACCACTTACTTGATGCAGCCAAGACCCTGCAGCGCAGGACAAATGCGTCAGATGAAATAACAGCAGTGCTACCAGTTCTCAAGCGGGCAATAGACACGGCCATGCAGCGTCACAATGTGGTGGCTTCGAGTGTACAGCTACAATCAGATGTACGAGAGGAAGTTTTTGTTCGAGGACGTGAAGCAGATCTTGACATTGTATTTCGAAATTTGATTGACAATGCCGTAAAGTATTCTCTTCCGGAACCGCATGTAAGAGTTGGGGTGGATGTGTCGAGTGATGGAAAAGTCAAAATATATGTGACTGATAATGGTCCGGGCATACCAAAATCTCAGCGACAGCATGTATTTCGTAGATTTGTGCGCCTTGGAAATGAACTTGAACGCAGAAAGCCAGGCACGGGCCTTGGTTTATTTCTTGTCCGATCTGTTGTGAAGCAACTCCGTGGGAAGGTTACAGTAAAAAGCCAAGTAGAAGAAAAAGGAACTGTGATGGAGGTTGAACTTCCATCACTGTAGGTGAAGATCAGCATCGCCGACGAATCCACCTTGGCGGAAGAAAGGACGATTGTCGGCTACCTTTCGTCTCATCCATAGAAAAAATAGTGCACATGTGACGATAAAAAAGTATGGCAAGAGCGTTACAACCGAACGGAAGGCAGCGATTTGATGATCTGCTTCAACCAATGTTCCAGAATGACTTGGAGCGCTAGTTGCCTCAAATCCTGCAATCGTTGCTGCAAAGATCAGGCTCATGGCACCATAGCTCACATTGACTGCAAGGCCCCGGAAACTGAGGACAGTCGCTCGGTGTTTTGAGTCAACAAGTTGATTGAGATAATGACTTTGAAGAAACATCACCATCCTCATAGTAAGTGAGAGAAGCATGGCAAAAATGACGCCCCACCACGGTAGAAACCAGGAAGTGCCGATAAGACCGATGAGGGTAACACAGAACAGTATGACGACATTTCGGAAGGCACTCGTCTTCATTGCAAGCCGACGAATGGGACCAGCTGCGATCAGACTAAGTGCTGCTGACCCGGCACCGACCAAGCCAAAGGCCGGTTCTGGGATTTGTATTTGACGATATATTTCACTCGAGACAACCAAGAGTTGACGAATTGGCAGATCACAAAGAACACCAGCGACAATCACAACAAGTACAAGTGGGTGGCCAAGAATCCATGCACCGGTTGAAATTGTTTGATGAAAAGGTGATATGAGTTCAGCTTTGCTGTGAGAATTGAATCGAGAAGATTCACTCATGGATAGTGTGACAATAACAGCTCCGATGGCTGACCCAAGTGTTAGCCACACTGGCAATCGAAAAGTCTCTGTTGCGGTTAGCTGCCACGAAAGCCCAAAGCTTGATGAAAAAGCGTTAAGGGGGCGTGGATCATAAAGTAAACTACCAGTCACCATGGCCGCCATTGCGACACATGCCCCTATCTGCATAAGGCGCTCAAGTACCTTTGGCCATTCTTCGGCCATTTGGGCTTCCTGCATCGAGTCATACGCGAGAGCTTCATCGGCACCAGACGCAAAGGCTTCTGCAGCACCACTTACAATTCGATTAAGGAGAAGCGCAGGGAATACCCACGGTGATGGAACAGGAACAAGACACAACAAAAGCATCTCAACAACCATCAAACAGGCTGCTGCAATAAGTAATCGTTTTCTCCCAAAAAGGTCGGCAAGAGCACCGGATGGCACTTCAAGCAAGACAATAGCGGCAGCCCACGCAGCATTGAGAATACCGAACTGCTCAAGGGTGATCCCGAAGTCAAGAAAAAGAATCATAAAAACGGGATAATAAAACCGCACATTAAAGAAAATCCGAAATGCCATAAATAGTCGAACATTTCGGCGTGCGCGTAAGATTGTCGATTGGGCGAGAGGTTGCTGATTCATTATGAATCCGGGAATAGGTTGGTGGGGCTTTCACCATATCGTAAGACTGTTCTAATCGCATTATGGAAACTACACATAATGAAAATTCGAGAAAGTTACAGTCCGTGCCTCCCGCTATCGATAATGTGCCTATTCGACGGGTGTTGGTGAGTGTTTTTGATAAGACGGGAATAGATCAATTGGCTGTCGGCCTGAAGGCTGCTGGTGTTCGCGTTGCAAGTACGGGTGGAACGGCAGCAGCATTGGCAGCGCATGGACTTGAGGTCGAGGATGTCTCTCAGATAACAGGATTTCCAGAGGTTCTTGATGGTCGTGTAAAGACGTTACATCCAAATATCTTCGCCGGCATACTGGCACGTGAAGACCATCCTGATGATCTCGATATTCTCAGCCAGCATGGTATTGAGCGTTTTGATGCTGTTATTGTCAATCTCTATGATTTTGAGAGTGTAATTAAGAGGCCCGAGTGCAAACACTCTGAAGCCATTGAGTTGATTGATATTGGTGGCCCAAGTCTTGTCCGGGCTGCAGCGAAAAATCATGCCTTCACAGCAGTTGTTACGGACCCAAGCCAATATGGAGATTTTCTCGAATCCATTCGCAGCGGAGGAATATCTCTCGCATCAAGACGTTTATTAGCAGCTGAAGCGTTTCGTCACACTGCTCAATATGATTCTATGATTGCAAATTGGATGACGCGATATGTTGCTCAGTACGCTTCAGGAACGTCGACAGAAGAGGAGAAATCATCAAAGCCAGCATTGCCGACTGAACTCATTCTAAATCTTGATCAACGGAGTCCACTTCGCTACGGAGAGAATCCTCATCAAGACGCTGCGCTATATGCTCCTGCTGGAACACATTCTGGGGTTGCGGGCCTGCATCAGCTATGTGGAAAGGAACTCTCATACAATAATCTTCTTGATCTCGATGCAGCGGTTCGGTTGGTAAGCCTGATTCGGGAGCCTGCTGCTGTTGTTATCAAGCATACGAATCCCTGTGGTGCCGCCAGTGGCGTCTCAGTAAAGCAAGCGCTCTCATCAGCAATGTCAGCTGATCCGACGAGTGCTTTTGGTTCGATTGTGGCAGTTAATAATGTCTTTGATGAGTCTGCTGCTGAGGTTCTTCTGGCGCCGGGGCTTTTTGTAGAAGTCATAGCGGCTCCGTCATTTGATGCATCTGCTGTTCAGCTACTTACAACAAGGCCTTCGTGGAAGGCAAGTGTTCGGTTGGTTGAGATGCCTTCTGGTGACCCGTGGTCTGTGACGGGAGGGCTCGAATTCAGAAGTGTTGCGGGAGGCTTTCTTGCTCAGAAGATAGACGATCAGATCGATACGGATGAGGAGTGGAAAGTCGCTACAAAACAATCTCCACCTGCAGATATAATGGCATCACTCAAATTTGCATTTACGATTGTTCGTCGTCTTACAAGTAATGCAATTTGTGTTTGCCAGGGTACAAATCTTGTCGGAGCAGGTGTTGGCCAGACTAGTCGAGTTGATTCAGTTCGAATCGCACTGGAGAAAGCTGGAAGCCGTGCCGAAAATTCCGTTTTAGCTTCCGATGCATTTTTCCCTTTTCCAGACTCAATTGAACTTATGCGGAATGCTGGTATCAAAGCCATTGTCCAACCAGGTGGTTCGAAACGGGATTCCGAGGTGATTGCTGCTGCAGATGAAGCAGGTATTCCGATGGTCCTTACGTCTGTTCGACATTTTCGACACTAGACGTCAGTGTTTTGTATGAAATAGGTAGTGTTTTCTAGGTGTGCCTAAAGTCATGAAAAACATCCTTGAAAAAATTACTGATCGGAAACGTAAAGAGGTGGCAATCCAACGCGATCGGGTGCCAACGGCTGCGCTTGAGGGGCGGCTGGCAGTCGCACCTCCGGTACGTGACTTTTTTGCAGCCCTCTCTGAGCCTGAAGGCATTCAGCTTATCGCAGAGTTCAAACGAAAAAGCCCATCTGCAGGAGATATTCGTCCAGGTGCCGCTGTTCAGGATGTTGCTCGAGGGTACGAAGCAGCTGGAGCCGCTGCTCTATCTATTCTTACAGATGGTTGGGGATTTGGAGGAAGTCTCATCGATTTGGAGGAAGCACGACTTGCAGTGTCTCTACCAATACTGAGAAAGGAATTCATTGTCGACCGTTACCAAGTCATTGAGGCCCGTGCGCATGGGGCAGATGCAGTACTACTTATTGCCGAATGTCTTGATGATTGTCATCTCAGAAGCCTTTATCGTGAAGTAATTGACCTTGGTATGACACCGTTAGTTGAACTTCATGATGAAAATAATCTATCACGTGTGCTTGACCTTGGAGCTACTCTTGTGGGCATCAATAATCGAGATCTTCGGACGATGACAACAGATCTCAATCATGTGTTGGAAATAAGGTCTCGTGTGCCGAATCATATTGTGATGGTCGCCGAAAGTGGCATCAAAACTGCTGCTGATGCGAGGCGACTGCAGGCCGCAGGTGTCCAGGCTATGTTAGTAGGCGAGTCACTCTTGAGGCAGCAAGATCCTTCTATGGCCGCAGCTGCATTGTGTAAGCCATTTGAGTCTGCCTGAATGAGCTTTATCGCACAAAGCGATAGCCTCGACCGCGTATAGATAAAAAATGCTTCGGGCGAGATGGGTTCTCCTCAAATGACTTCCTAAGATTGAGCATGAAGGTATCAATTGTTCGGGTAGCTGGGGATCGGGTGAGTCCCCACACGTTTCGCAGAAGCTCATCTCGTGAAACTACAATGCCCTCGTGTTCGACTAGATATTGCAGCAATTTCATTTCAAGATTTGTCAGTCGTACCGGATTATTCCCTACAGACACTTCCCATGTATCGAAGTTAACTTCTGCCGTTCCAAACTTCAGCACAGGTGATCGAGATGTTGGAGGATCAGTGTTTGTGGCCTGATCAGTCCGTCCTCGTCGGTGAAGAAGATTTCGTATGACAGACAAAAGTTCTTCAAGATCAAACGGTTTCTGAATATATACATCCGTGCCAGAGTCAAACCCTTGGATGCGATCTTCGACTAATGTCCGTGCAGTCAGCATCACAATAGGAACCGGATTACCTTCACGGCGAATCGTTTTACAGACGTCATAACCACTCATCCCCGGTAACATGATGTCTAATAGAACAAGGTCAATCGGAGGAACTGAGCTCCGTAACGTTGTTAATGCTGCTTGACCATCTCCAACAGCAGTAACCTGGTAGTCCTCTGACTCCAGGTTAAACTTGATGCCAATTGCGAGGTGCTGCTCGTCTTCAACGACGAGAATGTGCGTCATAACATTATCGTACAAGCACAGTGCGATTGCGGATAGGCTTCGCGTACCCTTGACTCACAAACCAATCCCAGGTGTCTTGAACAGTATCTTCAAGGGGACGGTAGGTATATCCTAGTTCCCGTTTTGCACGTTGACAGGAAAAGTGGTGAGGAAGCATGGACATTGTTACCGCTGCTGAGTTCACGACGGGCTCACGACGTGATAAAAACGCTGCCAGGTCACCGCACAGCCCAGCTACTCTAAGAACTGCTGGGCCAAAAGTACCGAGTGGTTGTATTCGTCCTCCGGTTCGTGCAAATATCTTCCAGGCATCAAGATATGAAAATGGATGACCTCCTAAAATATAGCGTCGTCCTGTCCTGCCTCGCCCCATAGCAGATAAAATACCAGCAGCAACGTCTCGGACATCTACAAAGTCGTTGCCTCCTGGAGGAGCAAACAAGCCTTTTCCCGATGCAACCTCTACAAGCATACGTCCACTTGATGGTTTCCAGTCCCATGGACCAAGCATGAAAACGGGATTGACGATAACGCCATCTAGACCTGAATCACATTCCCTCAGTACAGCTTCTTCTGCTTGACGTTTGGTTACGACATACGGACATTCTGGCATAATGCCAGGAGGTGTTTCTTCATCAGCAGGTTTTCCATCATGACGGAGACCAATCGCATCAACACTTGATACATGAATGAGTCGTGCATTGGCGCGGCGACTACATCGGGCGATGAGTTCAGTGCCTCGGACGTTAACGTCATGCATTTCTTGCAGATGTCGCCAACCACAATGCACCATGGCAGCTGCATGAATGACAAACGAGCTTCCATCGATGGCTCTTTGCAAGATTCGCTCATCACTCAGTGTGCCAGCAGTTGTTTGTATGGCTAATCCAGCCAAAGCTGGAGTGTCCACTGTATGATGAGGGCGAACCAAAGCTCGTACGTGATACCCTCGAGACAGTAACTGACGGACGACATTATTTCCCACTAGCCCTGTTGAGCCTGTGACAAAACAGTTGCCATTAGTGAGGGTGTTTTCCTGTGATTCAATAGATCGAATTGATGCTTCCACGGTTCGGATCGCTTTTCGGACCTCCTGAGGGTACCGGGTTACTCGATCCGTCGTGGTTGAACCCGGCTGTCAATAATACTTCGTCAAAACATCGGTTGCGACTTTTGCATCTGTTTTTGGGAGCCATATTTGACGAGTAGGCCAAACAGAAGGGAAAATATGGGCAAAATAGTCCTGTATGCCGATAAAATGTGGGGTTTCATTCAACGAGGAGGTTGCTTTTTGTGGAGGAATTGCAAATTAGGCCAGTGATGAGCCGAGTGGAACAAAAACGTTTTATTCGACTTCCTTGGCGTATTTACAAGGATGATCCATGTTGGATGCCACCTTTAGTGATGGCACAAGAGGAACTCCTTGGTTTTCGTCGTCATCCGTTTTATGAGGCTTCGCGCACGCAGTCATTCCTTGCTTCACGTGGAGGGAAGGATGTCGGTCGAATTACAGCCATTGTCAACGCTGGTCATAACGAACGCTATCACGAAAAGCGCGGGTTCTTTGGTTTTTTTGAATGCGATGAAGATCACGTTGCTTCCAGTGGACTTTTTCATGCTGCAAAAGAATGGCTTCATGCGCAGGGAATGACGAGTATGCGTGGACCAGTCAATCCTTCTCTCAACTATGAGTGTGGACTCTTGATCGATGGTTTTGATACGCCACCTTTTTTTATGATGACACATAATCCACCTTATTATTCTCATCTCGTCGAAGAGGCTGGTCTTCATAAAGTAGAAGATATGTTTGCTTTCTGGGGGCGCCTGTCAATGTTACAGAGTATTGACAAGAAACTGGCAGTGATGGTGGAAGGAGTAAAAGAACGGTTTGGTGTAACCGTAAGAGCTCTTGATCGTAGTCGCTTTGCTCAAGAAGTGAGGATGTTTCTTGACATATATAATTCAAGTCTTGTGCGAACTTGGGGATTTGTGCCACTCTCACAAGGTGAGGTAAACCATATGGCAGCAAGTCTCAAACACCTCATTGTTCCCGAGTTGGCACTTGTTGCTGAGGTTGATGGAAAGCCCATTGGAACCGTTTTTTGTTTGCTTGATTACAATCCAAGAATCAAAGCAAGCCATGGAAGATTATTTCCATTTGGATTTATGAGACTGTTGTGGAATAAGCGAGGCATTAAGCGTATGAGGGCTATCAGTACAAATGTTATCCCTGAATATCAAGCATGGGGTGTGGGGCTAGTCTTGCATGCTGCACTCGTGCCAAGGCTTTATAAATGGGGAATGGATGAAGTAGAGTTTTCATGGGTGCTTGAGAGTAATAATCTTTCTCGCAAAACGCTTCAGCGGGGTGGAGCTCTCGTTACAAAAAAATACCGTCTTTATCAGGATGATCCGGTTTCGTAGACATGCGATCGATGTCTTCTCGACACAACATACGCCTTCATGGATTTAAGCTATCGACGGCGTCGGCTTGATCGAACTGTTCGTTTGCCCGTGCTGAAGGTGCTGATACCACCTCCTCCAACAATAACACCATTTGCTGAGGTGTTTGTACTTCGAGACGTTGAACGAGTGGGTGAGTTGTAATATGGCCAGACGCGACGCCCCTGTCGCTGAGCTTGTTCCCATCTCATTGATCCATAATTAATACCAGACAGGTTGAACGTTCGATAAGGATTGCGTGGACTTACTGCAAAGGCATTCGTACTTGCTCCAAAAGTTGCGAGAAGAGTACTTGCTAGAAGAGTGAGACGAAGGGTCGACATGTTATTTGCTTCCTCAGAAAAAAGAAAATCTGAAAGGTGTACGTGATAAAGCTAAGAAGAGTTTGGTGTATTCTCTCAATTTAGGCATTCAGGCACTAAAATACCTATTTGCCGCGATGCGGACGGTAGCCGATATTTTTTTTTGCACGGTGTTGCTTCTTTTGCTTCATCGTATTTCTCGCCTGCGGTTCGCCACGAATATGGTCTCCTGACGTCTGTTCAGTAAACGCTCGTACGGCTTCTTTACGCTTTCGGTCAAACGCTGCTTTCGGTGGATGTGCAGGAATTAAGCAGTCACATCCTGAACCAATAAGGTCTGATCTTCCCGCCTTTTCTAAAGCTCGGCGTACTTCGAAGTAGTTTTCAGGTTTAAAGAACTGCAGTAGGGCCCTTTGCATTCTTCGATCTTTCAGTCCTTTGGCAATTTTGATGCGTTTCTTTGTCATTGGGTCAATGCCGGTGTAGTACATACAAGCAGCAATATCAAAAGGGCTTGGAATGAAATCCTGAACCTGATCTGGTTTATAGCTGTTTCGCTTCAAAAAAAGAGCAAGGTCAATCATCTCCTCAATCCCACTGCCTGGATGACTAGCGATGAAATAGGGGACTGTGAATTGTTTTTTACCCACATCACGACTCGCCGACCGGAATGCTTCATCAAATTCGACGTAGTCGTCGGCTGATGGCTTTTTCATAAGTTTGAGTACGGAAGGATCAGTGTGCTCGGGAGCAACTTTTAAATGTCCTCCAACGTGGTGAGCAGCAAGTTCACGAAGGTACTCGGGATCCTTTTTTGCAAGATCCATGCGAACACCACTGGCTACCAGTACCCGCTTTACTCCCTTCACAGTGCGGGCTTCTTTCATGACTTCCTTGAGCGGTCCGTGGTTTGTCCCAAGTAATTTGCAGATAGTTGGATGGACACATGAGAGGCGACGGCATTTCGCTTCGATTTCGGGTCTCTTACATTTCATTTGGAACATGTTTGCTGTTGGGCCACCAATATCAGATATCGTTCCTTTGAAACCCGGTTGTTTTGTCAGGTTCTTGATTTCATTAATGATTGATTCTTTACTGCGGCTTTGAATGATTCTTCCTTCATGTGCAGTAATCGAGCAAAAAGTACAGCCTCCAAAACAACCTCGCATAATCTGCACACTGTTTTCAACAACTTCAAATGCAGGAATACGGGCATCGCCGTAGGAGGGGTGTGGCAGTCGAGTAAAATGGAGTGAATAAACCTCGTCCATTTCTTTTTGAGAAAGGGGTAACGCCGGTGGGTTTACGATTACAGTCTCCCTATCGTGGCGTTGAACAAGTCGTTTTGCATTGTACGGATTGGTTTCAAGGTGTGCGATTCTAGTCATTTCACAAAAGGCAAACTTGTCTGCTTTGACAGATTCATAGTCGGGTAGTTCGATCGTGTCCGGACAGAATGTTTCTGAACCAGTTGGCGGTGATTCACTTGCACCAAGTCGATATGCGATTCCTCTATGAGATCGTATATCTCGAAGATTTTTTCCTGATGCAAGTGCACGCGCAATTTCTAGAATTGTGCGTTCGCCCATACCAAAGGCAAGAAGATCTGCTTTGGAGTCCATAAGAATTGATCGACGAACAGTATCACTCCAATAGTCGTAATGAGCAATTCTCCGAAGGCTTGCTTCTACACCGCCGGCGACGACGGGTACGCCAGGAAATGCTTCACGTGATCTTTGGCAGTAGGCAAGAGTCGCACGATCAGGGCGGCGCCCAATAGCAGCATCAGGAGAATATGCATCGTCGTTACGAACTTTGCGATTGGCCGTGTAGTGATTAATCATCGAGTCCATGTTTCCAGCAGAGACACCAAAAAAGA
The DNA here is from genome assembly GCA_964003275.1 of uncultured Planctomycetaceae bacterium. Taxonomy (GTDB): domain Bacteria; phylum Planctomycetota; class Planctomycetia; order Pirellulales; family UBA1268; genus CACORA01. The sequence goes on along the minus strand of CAXFJI010000023.1, from coordinate 4,161 downwards.
GTCTCGGTTTGCCAAATTGCCGCCATGGTTCACATGAACGCCAGTCAGGCTGTGCTAAAACAGCCACTCGAAAGCCAGCGGCTTCAAGAAGTCGTGCGAGCAGACCGTTGGCAAAACTGGGATGATCAACATAGGCATCTCCTGATACAAGGACGATATCAACCTCATCCCAACCACGCTTGCGCATCTCTTTTCCACTCATGGGAAGGGGCGTTGGGGAGACTGGTATTGAAAGGCAGAGAGACATAAAAAGACCTAGGGGATGAAATCAATTGTACATCACTAAAAAATGCTCTGGACTGTTGGTGGTATATTCAGGAAAGTCGTTCCAAGGAGTTTTTCCGTGATTCATATGATCCGCTGTTCTACCTGTATATTCTGCATGGCTTTACTGACTTCCCTGTTGAGCCTGTCTGCTATGGCGGACGATGTTCCAACGGTAGAGGAAATTGACACTTGGATCACGGCACTTGGATCCCCCCAGTTTTCAAAAAGAGAAGCCGCTACTCAAAGCCTTATTGAGGCAGGGACAATCGTCCTTCCGCAACTCCGGAAGGCAATAGGTAGTGGTGACCTAGAAATGACTACTCGTGCCATCGAAGTTGCTCGTGATTTACTGGAGAGCGAAAATCAAAAGGTAGCCATAGCTGCAGAAAAGTTTCTTGATGATGTGGCAAGTCATGATAAAGCTTCTGTTGCTGGATTGGCTGAGGCGACGCTTGATTTTCATGCCGTGGGTCTTGCTGATGCAGCAAAAGAAAAACTCCAGTCGTTAGGTGTGAAGCTTGAAAGAGGTCTACTGGTAACTGGCGAGCAAGGAATGCACGCAACGTTAGACATGACATGGCAAGGCAAATCTGATGATCTAAAACTACTCCTTCGTTTGCCTGGTCTGCTGATTGTGAGCATGCATGGAGTGCCTGTTGATGACAATGGTGCAGTCGTTCTTGGACGCCTGCGCCGAGTCGCGAGGATAGAACTTTATGGTACGGGTCTTAATGAAGAACAAGTTGCATTAATCACAGAGAAACTGAAGGATACGCATATCGAATTTCGTAAAGGTGGGAAACTTGGAGTGGCAGGTCATCCAACGGCAGTGCCATGTCATCTTACGATGGTGCAACAAGATTCTGCTGCAGATAAAGCAGGCCTTCAAGTTGGAGATATTGTCCTCAAGATAAATGGTAAAGAGGTACAGAATTTCGAGGAACTTACAGCTATTATCGGAACCTTCGGTCCAGGAGAAAAAATTGACCTCGAAATAATCCGAGGCCAACTTGGAGGACCTGGTGAGCATTTGAGTCGCTCGATAGAGCTTGATGCGTGGTAATGTAGCTCTCTAAAATTTCAAATAAATGACGAACAAAAATTCAAAAGAAGAACTGGTGGATGTGCGGTGGCACACGCATGCTGTTAGTAGAGCAGATAGAGAACAGGCTGCGGGGCATAAAGGATGTGTCCTCTGGTTTACGGGGCTTTCGGGGTGTGGGAAAAGTACAGTCGCTAATCTAGTTGATCGACAGCTGTACAATCGCGGTTGTCATACGTTTGTATTGGACGGAGACAATGTTCGCCACGGACTCAATGCAGCCCCAGCGTTATTGGAAACACACCATGGTAAAACCTTCGCGAGTCGTTTCGGCTTGGGGTTCGGTCAACAAGACCGGGAGGAAAATATTCGCCGAATTGGTGCGGTTGCTGAATTATTTGTGCAGGCAGGAATCGTGACTTTAGCAGCCTTTATTAGTCCATACCGACGTGATCGTGATGCAGTTCGTGCAATGCTTCCTGAAACAGATTTCATTGAGATCCACGTAAGAGCATCCCTTGCGGTTTGTGAGAGCCGGGATCCAAAAGGCCTTTACAAGAAGGCGCGAGCTGGAGAGATCACAAGTTTTACTGGCATCGATGATCCTTATGAGGCACCTCTTCAGCCCGAGATCACCCTTGATTCAGACTCCAAGGCACCAGATTCTCTCGCGAACGAAGTTTTGCGTTGGCTTGAGCAGACAGGAAAGATTCCAACCGTGAGTTGAATAGGCCTCTCTGTTGAGAATCATTCAGAGGGTCCTAGCAATTCAAGAATATTTCCATCGGGATCACGGACGCATGTAAGAAAGATGGTTTGTGGAGCAAGCGATTCTGGAAGTGAAACTGGGCCCTTCGCAATTGGTTTCACATCATTTTTAGCTAATCGATCCAGAGCAGCTTTTGTGTCCGCTACCATGATGGTGAGGTACCGAAAACCATAATGAGAATGAATAAATTCATTCTCACCTTGACGAGGGGATGTTTCTGCCACGCGCATAAGCTTAAGTTTTGTTGCTTGAGGGCCATTACCAAGCACAAGAACACGAATCGAGAGTGGCTTATCATCAGTCAAGCCAGCATCATTGGCAAGTGATGATGGCACTTCAAATCCATCGATCTCATGAAATCCAATGACATCTTTGTAGAAGGAAACAGATTTTTCTAAATCCTGTACGACCATTCCGATATCGATAGTGGTGCTGTTAAAAGTGACTGTCTCAGCAGCAAAGCAGAATAGAGAAGTGGCAGCTATTCCAGAGAAGAGGCTGGATAAGAGAAAAGCTTTGCAGAAGGACATAAAAAGTTCTCCAGTTTTTAAAAAGGAAGTTGAAGAGATCAACGATTTATGAAGGAGCAACGTCATCGACTCCTTCGCATTACTTAAGTTACTGACAAGCAGGCTCTTTCGATGGAAAAAAGTGCAAGCAACCACGAAACTCTACTGTACAACGAACCCAGTGGAAAGCGATCTCGGTTAAGGTTTCAGGATGCCAAACAACGAAACAGTGATTGATTCAATTTGACTATCAATCCAAAAACCCAGATAACTCTTCACTGCGTGCTGGTGCTTGTAACTTTCGAACAGCTTTGGCTTCGATTTGTCGAATCCGCTCTCTTGTCACTTTGAAAATATGTCCTACCTCTTCAAGTGTGTAGCTGTACCCATCGCCAAGCCCATACCGCAGTTTGATAATTTCTCTTTCACGATAGGAAAGGCTCTTGAGCACTTTTGAAATTCGATTTCGAAGCATTTCCTGAGCTGCACCAACAGCTGGATTTTCAGCACCCGTGTCAGGCAAAAGATCTCCAAAGTGGCTATCTTCGCTATTGCCAACCGGGCGATCCAGACTGATCGGATAGCGACTCATAGCGGTTACACGACGGGTTTCATCGACTGGTGTGCCAGCACGAGCAGCAATTTCTTCAATGGTTGGTTCACGTCCGTATTCCTGAAGCAACTGACGCGCTACATTTCGGACGCGGCTCATGGTCTCGACCATATGAACTGGAATGCGGATTGTTCGACTTTGATCTGCAACAGCACGGGTAATTGCCTGACGGATCCACCATGTGGCATATGTGCAAAATTTGAAACCACGGCGGTATTCAAACTTGTCAACGGCCCGCATCAATCCTGCATTTCCTTCCTGGATCAGGTCGAGAAAGGATAGACCTCTGTTTCTGTATTTTTTGGCAATGGAAACAACAAGACGGAGATTCCCTTCTGATAATCCCCTCTTTGCTTTTTGATATCTCCTGAAGATCACTCGAATTTCTTCAACTCTTCTCTTCAAACTGCGAGGCGTTTCCTGGCAGGCTTTCAAAATAGCTCTATATTCTTCAACAAGTTCTGCTCGGGCAGATGGAGGCTGTTTAGATCGTTTATGTGCATCAATTTTTGTTTTGAGTTCCTTGACGCGAGCGAGAAAGCCCTCGAGTGACGGAATCATGGCTTCGATTCGCTGTGTTCTTAAGCCGAGTTCCTCAATCAAACGAACACATCGTTGGCGACGACGTCCGAGTCGAGCCCAAGCCCGACGACGTTCTCCCATTCTTCGCTTTTTACCAAGAGCAATTCGATAGTCAGCCTTGTTCTGTTTAAGAAGTTCTTCAAGTGTGCGAAGGTTATGTGGTAGACGACCAAGAATTTGTTCTTTTTCCAAACGGTCGGTTACTGACACTTGTACAGTTCGGTCAAACGGCAACTCGCCACGGTGTACACGGGAGAGAACTCTGAATGCCTGCTGACAGACATATTCACACTCGATTAGCTTGGCTCGTAGTTGGGCTCGTGTGGTTTCAATTCTACGAGCAAGGAATATTTCTTGCGCTCGAGTAAGGAGAGGAATC
>CAXFJI010000022.1:0-15589 GCA_964003275.1 uncultured Planctomycetaceae bacterium | reverse complement strand
CCTCCAAAAAGAAAAAACAGGTACATAAGTCACGGGAAATTTTTGGGACAACCCGAGCCTTGTCGGTCGAAGAGACCATTCTCTTGCGACGACCGACCAACTCGGTCGCCTGATAAGATAGATAGATTACGTAGACTATTTGGGCTTTCAAGGAACTGAGGGCTTTTTTTTGAAAAAATCCTGCACGACAGAGTTCATTCAAACAAAAAAGCCGCAAAAACGTTACTTAAGGCACCCGAAAATGCTCACCTGGCGTGACTCATAGCAGGTATTCGTGAGGAAAGAAGCATTGCGCAAAACGCATAGATGCCACACACCAAGAGCCTCAACCAGCTTCTCCAGAGGCGAGTCGAGGCTTTCTATCACCGTCTCAGCTCTGCCGAGATGCAAACAGCGCACCAACAAGTTTTGACAGAACCCATAATGTGCCCAACGGCAACACGATCGTTGAAATCGTGAAATACACCGCGAGATTCACAATGGACTCTGTCATGCGGCTTATTGACTCGTAAATCTCTTGTGCTCTCTCACGAGTGGCATTCACAAGATTGTACCGCTCATACCAAGGTTTCTCAGCCTCAACCGTTTCAGCTTGTTGCAGCTTTTCAGTGGTGGTCTCAATGGCCATGGACGCATCTTGATAGGACGTTTCCATAAATCGCTCAGCAATCATGGCATCCATCCATGCAGTTGCTGGAATGGCAAGCCTTGCAAAAAGAGCGACCGCAAAAAGCCGGTGCCCCCATGTTTGAAAGAGTTTTTGTGTTTTTCCCTTCACGACCATCGAAAACAATAGCATCGCGAATGATGGCACAAAGAGGTACACCCCCAAAGATTGTCCAATGCGCAAACCAAGCTGTTGAACTCCTAATGCTGTTGTACTGGTGAGAAGTAAAGAAGCATATTGCTCCACCAGATCATTGACAGGATCAAGTGCCTGTCCAATGCCGATGCTCCCACCTGGACCAAAACTAAAGCTCAACTCTGAGCTTTGTGCAAGTGAAATAAGGCTGTCGAGACCTCGGGCTGCCGCGAACGCCGAAATGGCCCGAGTAAAAGATTCGTCTAATGCCTCACCACCAGCACTATCTAGAAATGGTGCAACTCCAATGACCAGTGCAACGAGGACACTATAGATAACCAGTTTTGCCACTGCTGGACGCATATGTTCAGGAAGGCATGTACACCACGCCCCTGACACCACTTTCTCCAAAGTGTCGTGCTGATCACTCATACCCGCTTTTTCCCTCTATCTGGTTAAAACGTCTACCCTGAGGCTGAAAAAAAGCGTTATAATACGTTTCTTCCAAAGGGTAGAGCATAACCCATCACCAAATGAGGAGGGATGTATGGACTCGATCCGCGAACTGCTTCAGGAGAAGCGTTTTCGTCCGTTGTGCTTCACACATCCTGGCATGACGGTGCTTGAGGCAACCCAGTTGATGAATAATGAACGCATCGGCGCGCTTCTTGTTATGCACGAGTCCAAACTCATTGGAATTTTTACAGAACGAGATGTTCTCCGAAGGGTCGTGGCTGATGGACGTCAACCTGAAGCGACTCTCGTTGCTGAGGTAATGACAGATAACATTATCTCCTGTGAGCCTGATGCATCTATTGAAGAAGTTGCGGATACTATGCGTCGCCTTCGTATTCGACATGTCCCAGTGGTTGCACGTTCTGGATCAGTCGAAGGTCTGGTCTCCATCGGCGATATCATTGCACATCAATTTAATCATTCCGAAGCAGCACTTCATCAGGTCGAAGACTATATTCATCGACGCGCTTGATTACCCCACTCTCTCCCGCTCCTAGCGTGGGGGGTGTTTTCTCATTGATCACTAGTGTTTATCGTTTAGCTCCTGACCTTCTACCAAGGAGTCCAACGATGAAACAGCACAATCTTGCTCTTCTGATTGCTGCCAGCCTGTGTGTTCAAATTGCCAATGCAGATGTGTCACTCAACAACATGTTTGGTGATCACATGGTCCTCCAACAAGGCATACGAAACAAAGTGTGGGGCACCGCCAAACCAGATGAAAAAGTGACAGTCAGTTTCGGGACTCAGAAGCACACAACAACAGCCAAAGGCGATGGAACATGGCATATTTTCCTAGATCCTGTTCTCGAATATGGTGGCCCACATACGCTTACCGTGACGGGCGAGAATACTCTTCATTTCAATGATGTTCTGATTGGTGAAGTATGGATATGTTCTGGTCAGTCAAACATGCAGTGGAGTGTAAAACAGGCAAATGACTCTGATTTGGAGAAGGCTTCCGCACAGTATCCAGACATTCGACTGATCTCGGTTCCCCAAGTTGGCACACAGGAACCACAGTGGAATTTTGAGGGAGCCTGGCACGTCTGCTCACCAGACAGCGTTGGTGATTTTTCTGCCGTGGGTTATTTTTTTGGAAGACAACTGCACCAAACACTCGGAGTGCCGGTTGGCCTTATCGATAATGCATGGGGCGGCAGTGCTGCAGATGCCTGGGTGAAGCGAGATAAAATTGCTTCCCACCCAACATTGAACGCAATACACAACCGTTGGGTGGAAACCGAAAAGAATATGCCAGCCTTGATCGCTGCACATGAGAAACGCATGGAAGCACATACTGTTGCCGTTGCAAAGGCAAAAGCTGAGAAGAAACGACCGCCTCGGGCCCCACGAAGTCCAGAGAGCCAAATGAGTGGCAATCAGCGTCCTGGGAACATCCATTCAGGGGTACTGACGCCATCCATTGGTTTTGGTATCCGAGGTGCCATCTGGTATCAGGGTGAAAGTAATGCTTCTCGTGCCTACCAATATCGTGAACTCTTTCCTTTCATGATTAAGTCGTGGCGGGAAGAATGGGGGCTCGGTGATTTTCCGTTCTACTGGGTTCAACTTGCTGATTTCCGATCAGAAAAAAGTGAACCAGCCGAAAGTGACTGGGCTGAGTTACGTGAGGCCCAGACCATGACCATGAAAGCTCTCCCAAACACAGGTGAAGCTGTCATTATTGACATTGGTGAAGGGAAAGATATTCACCCACGAAACAAGCAGGATGTTGCAAAAAGGTTGGCTCGTTGGGCTTTAGCCGAAACCTATGAACGACAGGATATCTTCTGTCGAAGTCCAATCTACAAGCAGATGGAAAAACAAGGATCCAAGGTCATCCTTTCATTTGATAATGTAGAAAACGGCTGGCGACCTTTTGATGTCAATGAGCCCCTTGGCTTTACCATTGCTGGAGATGATCATGTGTTTCACAGTGCAACAGCTCGCATCTTGGGTGATGGACGAATAGAGGTTTCCAGCCCAAACGTAACAGCACCGGTTGCTGTCAGATATGCCTGGGCTGACAATCCCATCTGCAACATGTATTCAGGAGTCGGCCTGCCTCTTACTCCGTTTCGAACAGACGACTTTCCTGGTGTAACAGTCGGCAACAAATAGACATACAGGCAGAGCCTCATTTCACCTGAAAGACGTATGGAAAAGCCCTTGTGGATCTGCTGCTGATACCAGTAGGCTACAGTCTTCGACGTATCAAAAAACAGCTAGATCGTTCGTCGTTCTGAAGATACTCATGCATGGAGGTGAGCTATGAATTTCCGTGATCGAATTGCTCTGTGTGTCGTTGTTGCAGGGCTTTTTGCAATAACTATTCTTGCTATTTCTTCGGACCTCACGTCACCTCCAGCCATTGAACCAGCCACATCCCAAGAGATTGCCAGACTCCCAGAAAACGTTAGTCCTCGTTCGATTCGACCAATTCCAGAGGTTATCTCTCGCCCTCAACCATTTCGAGTTGATCGTTCATTGGCCTCACGTCATTCGGAATACTTCAAAGACGATGATGTGACACACGTTCACGTTGTTGCATCAAACGATCCTCCTGTCACCAAACATATCTCGTTTCCTGCAGCACCATTTACCGCTGTACCCGGTGCAATGCATATTCCTCCTCATGCACCCACCCCGGATACAACTACTGAAATACGTGCAATGATTCAGAGTTATCTTCAGGCATTTAATCGTCATGATGCCCATGCGCTCGCAGCTCACTGGAGTGCTGATGGTGAAAGCATCGAACTTCATTCCGGAGAAAAAACAGAGGGAAGAGATGCTGTTGCAGGTGTGTTTGCTACACTTTTTGAACAAGATGCCGCCGCCAGCATTGATATCAGTATTGAATCAATTCATCATATTCGGGATGACGTAGCAGTTGTTGATGGTGTGTCACTGCTTTCCTTCAATGATGCAACACAAGCAAGCAGTCGCTTTTCTGCTGTTGTTGTACGTGAGAAGAATACATGGGTTCTTTCCAGCGTCCGTGAGGCATCTACGGCTTCCCCTCAACCGATTGCTGCGCCTCTTGAGCAACTTTCATGGCTTGTCGGCTCATGGGAGGACATTGGTGATAATATCACCGCGTATACACATTGCTCCTGGAACTCCGGTCACTCATTCCTCAATCGCAGCCATACATCGACCTTCGAGGTTCAACAAAAAGAAAGTGATGAGGGCATCCCAGCCCTTCTTCCTGTGAATGGTTCATCTCGTGAAATCTCTGAAGTCATCGGATGGGATTCACAACGACAACAAATTCGCTCATGGATTTTCACATCCGATGGACGGTTTGCTGAAGGATTCTGGACGCAAGCAGGGAATGCATGGCAGATTGAGTACGAAGGCCGGGGTACAGACGAAGGAACGACCTGCATGGTGACAATCGAACGGTTTGGTCCTGACGAAATTGTGGTGCAATCCGAACCTTCCGTGCTTTCCGATATCCTGCCACCAGTGACTGATTTTGTTCGCACTGCATATCACGAATAATAAACCGTCAGCCGTACACTTATGCTGCAGTTTTTTGACCGACTCGCGAACGCATTCCCAGCCTGGGTGCTTATAGCGTGCGGTCTGGCTATGATTGAACCACGACTTTTTACATGGTTTCGTGGTCAAGCAATTGTGTTTGGCCTTGCAATCATCATGCTTGGCATGGGGATCACCCTTTCCCTGAGTGATTTTACTCGCGTTACTACCCGTCCTCTAGCTATTGCGACTGGTTTCATTGCACAGTTTCTGCTGATGCCCATGATTGGCTGGGGCATTGCAACAACACTTGGGCTTCCTACACCGTTTGCCGTTGGCTTAATTCTCGTCGCCTGTTGTCCTGGTGGCACGGCGTCGAATGTTGTGTCATACATTGCTCGTACGGATGTTGCATTATCAGTGATGCTCACCATGTGCTCGACTTTTGGAGCCGTCATTCTTACGCCACTGCTTACCAAACTCCTCGCTGGAACACTAATACCTGTTGATGCATGGGGCCTGTTCCTCTCCACGCTTCAGGTCGTTGTTCTACCAATCATGATTGGGGTCGGTATTAATCGTTTCTTTCCACGAATGGTGCAACCCGTCTTACCAATTGCACCACTTGTGAGTGTGATCACGATAGCACTCGTATGTGCAAGTATCGTTGGACAGAATGCGTCAGCTATTCGTGAATTTGGATGGCAATTGCTCATTGCCGTGACGGCGCTCCACGGACTTGGATTCGGTGTTGGCTATGCCTTTGCAAAGCTCTTTGGCTATGGCAATCATATTGCCCGAACCATAGCAATCGAAGTCGGGATGCAGAATTCAGGACTGGGTGTCGTCCTTGCACAGAAACATTTTCCTACTGAACCTCTGACTGCCGTACCGTGTGCTATTTCAAGCGTTGTCCACTCTGTTATTGGAAGCGGTCTCGCTGGTGTTTGGCGAGGCAAAAGCTCATCAAAACACTTACTTGGTTGAACTTGTTTTCTTTGATGCCACCTGCTGACGCTTCACAAAGTACACACGTGGATCATCAATGACCCAGGGAGTACTCCAACTCTTTCCGTCATCCATTGAACAGACATTGTAGAAAAACGTTTTCACCCACTCTGTGCGATAGCTATACGGATACTGCGAAGTGATATGATCTTCTTCGGTCAAATCATCGACGCCCGGACTTGCAAAGTAGTGCACCACGCCATCTGGCGAAAATGAAATACCTAATGTCCACCAACCAAGTTGCGTAATCTTTGGACCTTGAACCTCAAAGCCCTTTCGATTGGCACGCACAAGAATCGTAGCATAGGGTTCTTCCACCTTATACTTTTCACTCTTCGGATGAAAATTGATGAACATACCTGGCCAGTATTCCTCAAGACCAAACTCTCCTTCATTTGGGTGATCATCACCCGTAATGATGGCATGCGTAAAACAGCCTGTTCGGAAACCAAAGGAAGGGCCCCGACGTTGTTCCCATTGCTCAAATGGAGGAAGATAGACTCTCGTCACAACACTTGGACTGTCACGAACGGAGAGGCCTCTTCCCGCGGCTTTTGACATACTGAAAATAAGATCGTCTTGCTGCATCTTGTACGTCACACGTCCGGGAACTCCAGCTCGCAAGGTTGCTACAAGCATGCCATGCTCACTCCCCTCTAAGCCAGGAGCAGGAAGGGGCACGCGCTTCACCACATCTGGAATTCCTCGTTTCGGTCCGCCAAACCACATGCCATTTTTACTTCTTGCCAAAGGACCGCGCATGCGTTTGTCCTGTTCCTGTGAACTCTTTGGGTGATGGTAATACATCTGCCACTTCTCATCTTCAAATGAGTCGGTGCCATTCTTCAGTGCCGTACCTGTTCCGGGGACGAGCGGTGGACCTTGTGGTTCAGGCAGCCTGCGATTGGTTGTCTTTGAAGCTACTCTTGCTTGGGGCCACTTGAAAAAACCAGCTGCATTGGCTGAATCAAATTGAGGCAATCCAATCACTGTAACCAATCCGAGTACCAATACCCCGCGCTTCATAACAATACCCCTACGTGACTAAGAAGTCCGATTACCGATTCTTAGCATGGATATCGTTGGAAACCGTGATGACAATCAAATAGCACATTCGTATTCAGAGAAAGCAACGCGTTCTCTCCCTATCTACTAGTTTGCCAAAACTACCAAACCCGCAGAGTTATTGAGAAACAGCGTGAGAACAAAGAACCCACCGTCACGTACATCACCGATCTGCCAAGTCACAGCACAACAAAGACGGCTAACTGCGTAGTTTTTCAACAGACTCAATCCGTCCATCGCGTAAACGAACCACTTTCTTGCACCGAGCTGCAATATCGGGCTCATGCGTCACCATCACGATCGTTCGTCCAGACTGATTCAGTGCATCCAAAAGATCCATGATCTCGTCTGATGTGGCAGTATCAAGATTTCCTGTGGGCTCATCTGCCAGGATCACATGTGGGTTATTGACTAACGCACGGGCGATCGCCACTCGTTGCTGCTGACCCCCAGATAACTGCGTAGGTCGGTGTCCAAGCCGACCTGAAAGCCCAACAAGCTCTGCAAGCCGAAGACACAGTTGGTGTCCATCTGACCGCTGAGGATGTTGGTACGAAAGGGGCACCATGATGTTCTCAACAACACTGAGTTGCTGGATAAGGTTATATGACTGAAAGACAAATCCTAAATACTTTCCTCGCACACGAGACAGTGACTCATCATCAAGCGTTGCAACGTCACGTCCGCCGAGAAGATACTGCCCTGAGGTGGGTCGATCCAGACAGCCAAGAAGATTCAAGAGTGTGCTTTTCCCAGATCCTGATGCACCCATAATGGCAATAAAATCGCCTTTAGAGAACTCAATGGATACTCCAGCTAATGCCTTAACATCTTCTCCACCTAGTCGATAGATCTTGGTCACGTCACGCACTGATGCTACGACATGGTCTTGTACTATTTCTGAGTCGCTACTCATGTCGTAGGGCCTCAATTGGATCCATATGTGCAGCTCTCCTGGCTGGATAAATACCAAAAAGTATTCCGACACCAACCGAAATACCAAAGGCTGCCACAATCGACCATGGAGCAATCCGAGGCTCAAGATTATGAATCGTTGACGGCAAGGACACCCAAATGTCAGGTGCAAAATTCTTGAATACCGATCTCATAAGATGCACCGTCGGACCACAGAGAAAGCCAACAAGCACTCCCAACAGCCCCCCCATACCAGCCAATACAACTGTTTCCCAAAGAAATTGCTCAACAATCTCTCCCTTTGTTGCACCCAGCGCGCGTCGTATACCTATTTCCCGAGTTCGTTCCGTCACAGTTGCGAGCATGATATTCATGATTCCTATACCACCGACAACCAGTGAAATACCAGCGATAATGAGAAGCAGAACGTTGAACATCATCTGAGTTGTTTTTGCCTGTTCAAGCAATTCCTTTGGCACAACCACTGAATAATCGACATTCTTATGATAACGCTGAAGGAGTTCACGAATGATATCGGCTGATGTATCAACGGAATCAATTGCGTCAACAACTACTGTTATTTGATTAAGCTCAATGGTTTCATTTTGAAAGGTCCCTCCACGAATCGTAATCACACGATCGCCTATCCGTGTTCGAAACGTTGTAATCGGGATGTACACATCACGGTTAAACTGCCGACCTGCAAAGCTTCCTCCTATTGCTGCCGAAGCCGTTCGAGGTTCTGCAACTCCAACGACAACATAAAACTCTGTTCCGATTTGAATCGACCGACCTACTGGATCAAGAATGGGGAATAGCTTTTCTGCTACTTCATATGCCAAGACAACAACGTTCTCCAAATCTTCCAAATCTACGTCGCTTATCTCCCGGCCTCGCCGCACATTCATTCTGTTAAGTGCAAAATACTCTGGAGTACATCCTATTATCTGTGCTGATACAGCATGCTCATCACGACGTACTTCACGCGTGATTTCACGCATGGGTATTGCTTTGGTAATCGTTGGAACATTTGTTATGACTCGATCGTAGTCTGACCTGAGCAAACCATAACTAATTCCTGAGCGGCTCCCCGCTTCGCTGTCTGACTCTTCAGATGGCTTGACCGTCCGCACAATGATGCTTGTGGCGCCAAGATCCTTGATTTGCTGCTGCGCTTGGTAGCTTACTCCTTCACCCATTGCCACAAGCCAGATAACAGCCGTTACACCGATTAAAATGCCGAGCACTGCAAGCGCTGAACGCAATTTGTGCAGCATGAGGCTCCGAATACCGAGAGCTATCTGTTGAACAACATGAATACTATTCACCTGCTCGCCTCACCCTCTGACGTGTGACAGTCACCCCATTCAGAGGCTCATCACCTTACGATTGTGATTGCTTATCTCTTGAAAACTCTACTTCTTGATCATTCTGAGTGACCGTTTGCCGGTCGCCCAACACCTGCCTCGGATTCAAGAAAACGCTTTCACCTTGTTTCAGCCCATCAAGAATCTGAACATAGTTGTCATCTGTCAAACCCACTGTGACTGCGTGACGTTTGACACTTTTTTCTGTGTCACGAACGGCACAGAAATATTCACCGTCTTGCTCAAGAACAGCAGCGACAGGTACAGCAATCACATTTTGTAAATCTGCCACCATGACTTCCGCTTCAGCTGTAAATCCAGGCCTTAATGCATCAGACTGTCCATCAATCCTTACTTCAACAACATATTTCTTGATCGGTGAATACCAATTGGATTCTGGCCGATTGGCAACAGCTATAACTTCGCCCTTAAACCGTTCACCCTGTACACGAACAGTCGCTGGCATGCCAATTTTGATTTCATCAACTTTTGACTCATGCACTTCAACATCTGCACGCATTTTTGTGAGGTCTGGAAGTTGAAGAATAACCTGTCTCTCTTTGACAATTGTTCCAGGTTTGATTTCTGTAGACTGATCACGACTTCGAGTGTTGTAGTAGATGGCTATTCCATCCTGCGGTGCCTTAATGGTGCAATTTTCAACCTGAGCGACGTACCGATCAAGCTTGAGTTGCTCAAGCTCCAAAGCTGCCTTCTCGCTTTCAAGTCGAGCTTCTGTCGCATCCCGAATACTTTCTAGCTCTGTCACCATTTTTGGCTTTGTAAATCGAGTCAATACATCAAGAGCTATTTGTGCTGTTCCCAGATCTAACTCTGCCCGAGCAACGGCTGACTTTTGGGCCTCAAGCTGCTGAGGCGTAATGTATCCCTTGCGGAACATGCGTTCCCCATACGCCAAGGTGTTTTTTGTTGCTTGGAGTCGTTCCTCTGCAGCAGTCACATTCGACTCTGCCGTACGTTCATCCTTTTTGTAGATCCCGTCACGATATTCCTCAACTGCTATTTTTGCTGCAGCAAAATCTTTTTCTGCCTGAATCATGAGGGCACGTGCCTTTTCATAGGCGATTTGCTGAGCCATCATGTGCTCATTTACAACAAAGGCATCAAGCCTAACTATTTCCATGCCTTCTTTTACTTGTGCACCATCATCAACGAGCCAGATAATGGTTGCCCCACCCTGAACCTGGCATGTGACATCAATATTGTCATCACTCACAAGGCTTCCCTCTGCGGTGACTGTAATGTCAAGATCACGGCGCTCAACAAGGTGTGTTGGAAGAGCTGTCAGGTCAACACTGTTATCAGCCTGATTGAAAGCAAATAAACTTGTCAAACGGGGGAATAGAAAAACAGCAACTACTGACATGAAAATGATCAACACGAGCCAGACCCATTGGCCACGGCGTTGATCCTTCACGTTAGGATCAGTCTGCACAGATGGATCACCGAGAAGATCTGTGATCGCTGCAGCATTGGATGCCGCTCCTGAACCAGCCAACGCGGCAGTCGATGGCAAGTCAGCCTCTGACATCAGGTTCCCTACTTAGTGAAAAGGTCGCAAGAAGTATATGAGGATTCAATATCCTCTTTATTTACATCGACACTTTTTCATTATTCCTTCCGGAAAGGAACCAGTCCATAAAAACCCGTCTAATTCCGATCTTCGGCTACCTTTCGAACGCGGGAATCTGTATTTCCCGTGATTCATGCGATTCGTCCTCACCAGACACCGTCTGTACAGTATCGGAATCAGGCTCTGATTCCATGTCATGTTCTTTGGCAATGCCAAGAATTGGTAATGCCTTGGCAATAATATTAGGGAGTATTCCAGGAGGTTCTTTTATTTCAATCTCAGCATCACGTGGTAACGGTGGTGGTGGGTCAATCTCTTCCAAGTGATCAAGCCACTCCTGAGGAACAGGTGGTGGAAGAGAGAGATCTTCTCCCTCGGCTCGCTCTGCCATGGTAAACGGTTCATCAATCCATATCCCATTTTCATCCAGTTGCATGACTCCAAGCTGCTGCGCAAGTGAGGCTCGAGATGCATAGTAGTTGATCCAAATACTTGTTAGTGCATCCTGAGAACTTCTGAGATCGTTAAACGCATAAATGAGATTGAGTGTTGCTGTAGGTGCCAGCTGACCTGCAGCTGTATCAACCAGTGGAATGGTCCCATCAGGACTTGGCGGTGGTGGTGGCGGTGCAGGTTGACTCAGCGTAAGTCTTGTCTGATCAACACGACGAATCGCGATGATGACTGCTCGACGCTGAGTTTCAAGGTTTCGCTCATCCAGTTCAAGCTGTCTTAAGAGTTGGCGAATCGCCAGCTTGATTCGATCTTCATAGCGTATTTGCTGACGACGGACTTGTTGATAGTCAAGAATTGCTTGGCGAAAATTATTACGCTCGAGAAGTCTTGTAAGAGGGGCATCGAACACTAACCGCCCACCCATGACTCCCGTCGGTGCTCGGAATCGTGCTGGATTGATTCCCGTTGATGACATATTGCCATTAATTTCCAAATCGAGTCCCGCCAGCAATGACATGGCGTTGTATTGAATCAAACGCCATTGATCGACAAGCGCTGCACGATTGTTCATCCAATCAAGCCGGTTCGCCCGAGCGATTTCAAAAGCAAGATCCGGATCAATTCTCTCAGGAAGAATAGTGATGGACTCAACTCTTGCACGAGCCTGAATAAGTGACATTTCATCAACCGCAGCAGCAATCTCTCCAACAAGCTCTGCAACTGAATCACCTGTTTGGCGAAGATTATCCTCTGTGAGTTTTTCACCCAGTATTCGAATTTCATTTTCATTCTCATCAATATGCGTGCGAACTCGCTTCAGATCATCTCGCAGAAGTCGCATTTCACGATCAAAGGACTCTCGTTCTGTTGAACGCATTCCAGAAATCCGCAGCGCTGCGGCAGTACTCACCCGATTGAGATCTGCCTCAACATCTGCTGTCTGAAGCTCAACTCGTTCACGCAGGAGGTCTAGTTTGTCGAGTGCTGATGCAATCAGATGTTGATCAACTTGATCTCGTAGTTGATCAACATCAGGCTCTTCATGCTCGCCTGCATCATCTTTTCGATCTTCTGGCACCGGCAGAAGAAGATTTTCTTCTTGATTCTTTTCAATGGCTGGTGGAACAAGTTTTTTTGCTTGTTCATTATTTTCGATTGGATCCTGACGCGGGTCATCAACCTCTTTGAGTGGCTCTTCTGCACCAAAGGAATACACAGCGAGAAAGTCGCCAATATCATTTTGCAGTGATTGCATCTCAGGACTGATAAACTGAAATTTCTTGATAAACGCCTCATCAAGTGCCATGGATGTATCCGAGGGCATATTCAGAACATTCACCTTGAACGTTTCGACCTGATTGGCCAGTGTTGTCTTTGATTGCAACAGGTTTGCACGATTGGTTTCAACACTTTGTCGCAACTGATCCACCTGCTCAACACCGACAAGACCAGCTTCTAGATTGGCATCGAGGAGTGCCAGTGCTCTCATCTGAGCTGCCAAATTTTGTTCCGCATTGCGAATCTGCTGTCGCACCTGAAGGAGTCCGATAAAGCCGCCAACATTCCCAGCACCGCCACTGGCAAAGCCTGCTCCACCGGTACCTCCGCCACTTGAAACAAGACCATTGCCTTGCCCCCCAAAAAAGACACCGCCAAGGTTTCCAAATCCGCCAACACCAGTTCCTGTAAACCCTGCGAAACCGGTGCCTCCAAGAAATCCACCGCGGCGTTGAAGACTTGGCGGAGAGCCGGCTCCAAAAACAACCTGCAGATAAAACCCCTGTCGGTAGAACTGAAGCCTGCGAAGGTTTGCAAGGAGTGTTCGCTCGACAATCGTGAGAGGTTCGAGAGCAATAGAACGACCTGAATTCTGAAGCAATGGTTGAAGAAAACCAAAGTCAAGTAATGAGGCGTTGCTATATTGATTGGGTCCAGCAAACTGCCATACAACTGAATTGACTAATCCAACCGCAAGTTCACCTGCTGTTGCAAGCGCTCGTCGCGCCTCTAAAGCGGTATCAGTTCCCCATTGCGTGACTTGACCTGCTGAATTGAGGGATCCTCGATTCAAGTAACTTGTAGAATTTCCACCATAGAACTGAACATCGAATCGAAAACGCTCGGTGCTTACATCGAGCGCCGAAAGATAAAGCGTCTGCAGCTGATCCCACCACGCGATAGAATTGAGATACGCAAGCCGCATGGCTGAATGGGTATCAAGCTTAATGGATCCTGTATCTGTAAGTTCAACGACATCGTTCAACTGAGATCGCCACTCTGGATTATCCAGCGTTGTTCGATCTCCATTAATGTGCCACCGCATAAAGCCATGTTTACCATCAACACAATGCATATACCGGTGAGATGTTGGATCATCCGGTGGCATTGGAGGAAAAATCTCATTGAAGGTGTCATAAAAGCGGCTTTGTTTTTCTGAACGAACACTATGATTTACCGGCAGTGCCCAGCGTGGATCACAGGCCTTTTCAGCCAACAAAACATTGACTTCTCGATCTGCCTGAGAATAGTAACGGCCACGCGAGCATCCGCTTCCTGATGCAACAAAAATAGCAAGGAAGACGATGGATCCGTTCAGATAGAAAGCTTTGAGCACATTCATCGGCAAATGCCCGATCAGGGTTCGGACACACCGTGCATACACAGACGACAGCACACCCCCATGGGATATACGACCACCGTCCTGGATATCGATGTATCGGAGTACCAGTTACACCGGCTTTAGCGATCCTGCAGGACAGAAAAAATAGGCAAAAAGGCATAGGTAGGGGACTAAATTCGATTTAGGACGTCTAACCAATACAACCGATACAGATTATCAGTCTGATTACTTTCCCGAAGAGACTGTGATGCTCCGAAGACTCGGTACGAGACCGGTGTGGTTTCAAGCGGCGTGCTGCTGCGCGCTTATCCTGTCTCGATCTCCCGCATGTGCTGAAGTAGGACTCACCAGTCAACCTGAGCCACTGGGCTATCCTTCTTCGATCGATGATGAGGCAGATACCAAGGCGGAAGAAGCTGCTGGAAGCATCTGGCCAGCCCCGAAAAGAGTTGACGAGCCTCAGGTTCCTGCTGGTTTCGATCCGTACAGAAGTCCTGGATATGCTGGTCAACCATCTGACTTTATTTCATGGGGCAAAGAACCAACTCCTTGCGCTTGCTGTGATCGGCATCTTGTTGATCGAGAATGGATGGGACCTGGCGAGCTGGCCTATCACAAATCTCCAAACCATCGGCCGTGTACGCGCGATCATACCCGAGTCTTTCGAACCGAATTTCCTGGACGCCTCTGGTTCTCAGCAGAATACCTGGTCTGGGCCACAACCGGCCAGTCGGTGCCAGTACTGATAACAAGTAGTCCAACAGGAACACCCGTTGCTGATATCGGTGTGATTGGCAACGCCAACACAACAACACTGTTTGGGGGAAACGACTTTAACGGACCGATGCGTTCCGGAGCACGTCTTACAACTGGTTTTTGGTTTACCCCTCGGCAAGAACGGGGTATTGAAGCGAGTTGGCTTGGCCTTGCAGTGGCCAAGGAAACACTCAACATGTCTACCACTGGGGGCAATCCATGGCTTGCTCAACCATATGTTGATGCAGGAACGGGACTCCCTGAAGTAGTCATTGTACCAACGCTTACGCAACCTGATGTGACAGCGTTGGATCCAAATCTCTTGGAGCAGTCCGTTGATGCTCAACTCAGCACTCAGTTTGGGAGCGTCGATGTACTGTATCGAACCAATCTCACTGTTGGTGAAGATTTCCATCGCCGCTATCTTTGTGGAGGCTTCCGCTACCTCATGCTCGATGATCGACTCACAGTCGATTCTTCTTCTGTCATCTCAACGGGAACACCGGGAGGGTATCCACTGAATGGCTATCGTGCTTCAGATTCCTTCAAAACACTTTCTCAATTTTATGGTGGAGAATTTGGCTTAATTGAAAAACGATGGCGTGACCGATGGTCGCTGCAGTTTCTGGGAAAAATTGCGCTCGGTGCAAGTACGATCGGATCAGCGATCAGTGGATCAACCACGACGACGGAAACGACAAATACGACGGGCACACCAGTTACGACAGTCACAAGTACGTCTCCAGGTGGTGTCCTCGCCCAAACAACAAACCTCGGTTCCAAGCGATCACTCTTTGCAAGCATGGGTGAATTTGGGGTCACAGCGGACTATGCGATCTGGTCACAATTCCGGCTCTCCGTCGGCTATTCCCTTATTTACTGGACCACGGTCGGACGAGTCACCGATCAGGTTGACACAGCAGTCAATCCGAAGCACACCGGCAATCTGTGGACAACAAGTTTCTGGGCACAAGGGGTGAATGCTGGTTTAGAATATCAAT
>CAXFJI010000021.1:0-15756 GCA_964003275.1 uncultured Planctomycetaceae bacterium | reverse complement strand
TTAACGATTAGAATTCTGTCCTCGGCATGTTCTTTGATGTAATTATCTAATGCTGTGTTCGCTTGTTCCTTCGACAGCAGTGCATCCAGTTTTTCACCCTTAATTGGCCTCATTTTTACAGCACCACGAAGCGCTTGCACCTGATCAACCGACTCAACATACGGTGCAATAATTCCTGATGCACCTCCGTCGAGAGCCATAGTTGCAGCAAAAGGATCGGGGGAAGGAATTCGAACGAGTGCAGGCAGTCCAATGGACGCATAGGTCTGGCACATCCAGCTGAGCTGGTGTCGATCGATAGCCACATGTTCAGTGTCAATGAAAACGAAATCAAGACCACACCGTTGTACAACTTTTGGCCATCGCGGTGATGGTGAGACGATAAGGGTACCAAAGACAGTTTGTCCAGAATGGAGAAGGCGGCGAAGTTGTACTGATGTCATGGTGTAATTTTTAACTTTCCAAATTGAATATGTGTGCGTGGTTTGTCGGCTATGCCGCTATCCCAGACACATCGGAACTCATTTGGAGATACCTCCACGAGCGTTGGATAGGAATTTTTTATACCAGCATGATAAAACGTTTTTTCCTTGCTCCAGGAGTTGTTTCTTGCTTTTGTTTTGTACCGAAGGGATGTTCGCCCTCCATTTGGAAACCCTGGTGCAATGTCACGCTGAGCAGGTCCATCGTTATACACATAGAGTTGCGTTCCAGTTGATGTGATGCCGAAAAAACCTTTTGATTTTGCATTGTGAAGGTCAGGTTCTTCCTGGGCTGGCGACCATGTGTGTCCACCGTCGCTACTAACGCTTGAGTAAGCCCTCGGAGGATCAGTTGTAAGATTTGTTTCATCATAGTTTGCAGTGCGCATGACGATCTTCAGCTGGCTGCGTTTATTATCATTGATAATATTGCCTTCGTGAAGAAAAATTTTTTTATCCTTTGGCTGTGGAATAAACGCCTCAAGTTTCCACTCTAAAAGACTTGTGCTGCTGAGGACAAAGTGGTCTCTTGAGCCACGTGAATCTGCGGCAAGCGTATTTCGATGGGCAGGCAGTAGGAAGATGTTTCTATTGCCTTGCTTGGCTGTAACAGGAGCACCATTGAGAATTAGTGGACCGCGGTAATGCATTGCAAGTTCTACATGAGTCCACGTGCGTCCACCATCAGCAGTAAAAGCTCCGGTGAGTTGTGAGTCTTCACTGTCTCGCCGTGTAATGGGGCATCGCATCACGAAGCACCAAACAATATCTTGGCCGGGAGCACGGTACAGAACAGGATTAGCGTATGCGTATTGCTGACTGCCGTTTCTTTGACTGTGATCAAAGAGGAGAAGCGGTTTTGACCATGTTTTACCATCGTTTTTAGAAAGTGTAATCAGAATGTCTCCCATGTCTTTCTTCCCGTGAATCATTGCTCCAAACGCAACGATAAGGAGGTCTGGCTTGTTTCCTTGCGCAATGACTGGCTGCCAAAGTCTCCATGCGTGATCATGGTTTTCGATGTGGTCTAGGATGCACACATTCGTTACATCTCCGTCATAAACTTGAGATGAGTCTGCTGTCCCTCCAGAGAGTGAGCAGAAAACGATAAAGATCGTTGTCCAATGTGTCAGATTGTTTTTGAGCATGTGTGAGGATTCCGAGGGTGTATCAACAGTGTGATTCGTAGTGAGAACATGGTGCCAGTAAAAACAAATGTTGATGTCGGGAAGAGAAATTTCAAGATTCCTATGTTCGGAATTGAACGTCTATGCGTATGGAGTGTTTTTCGATTCTTGGGCCGGCACATACGACTCTCCACTAAATTGATATAGCATATACAGGCCGTGGTGAAATAATTTGTATGCGTTTTGCTTCGTCAATTATTCAATCTGCTAGTACAAGAAAAGGTGGCACTCAAAAACCATGTTTCTCTCAGAGCCGCAAGTAACGTCTGCCGATCTTAGGTTTTCACTCTTCGGCATCCCAATTCGAATTTCAGCGTGGTTTTGGTTGGCAGCTCTTCTTTTTGGATGGAATATTTGCCAATTTTTTGCTGCTGGTGATCAAAGAGTGCTCCTCCAATACCTCTTGCTGTGGACTGGTGCTGCATTTCTTTCGATTCTTATTCATGAAATGGGTCATGCTCTTGTGTACCGATACTTTGGTCAGGATACACAGGTTGTGCTCTACCATTTTGGGGGACTTACAATTCCTTCCATGTGGGGAAACCGAGGTGCAAGAACTCCTCAGCAGCAGTTTCTTGTTTCTGCTGCTGGTCCATTTGCTCAACTCATGTTTGTTTCGCTCATGATTGCTTTTTTCAAAATGGCTGGTTATTCCTTGCCATTTCCAATTTCATCTATTGGAATGAAGTTTGGCTTGTATGAGGGTAACGAAATCAATTCGCCATTGCTTTTTGCCGTTGTCTCTTTCCTTATCCACATCAATATTTTTTGGCCAATTCTCAATCTTATACCTGTTCCACCACTCGATGGTGGTCAAATGGTACGAGAGGGCCTTCTGTCGTTTGGTGTCACCGATGCAGCAAGAATTGCAAATATTATTGGCGTTGGGGTAGGCGGGGTCATTGCGTGGAATGCATATATACGAGGACAGCCGTTTCTTGGGATTATGTTCGCAATGCTTGCAATCTCTTGTTATCAGTCAATTTCCCGTGCAGGGCGCTGGTGACTCTTGATATCGAGGATGTGTCGAAACAGTTCCCCTTCATCAATCTGTTTGCTTTTGTAAGGCGGGCTGCCAGGGAAGGCGACCTTCCACCTCCAGTTGCAGCGCAAGACTCAGGAAGGTGCGAATAACCACGATCAACCCAAGAACCCCAACACTTTCAAGTGTCGGGGTGACAGCAACGGTTCGAATAATGTCAGCTGCTACAAGGAATTCAAGCCCAAGGAGAATGCCTCGTCCAAGATTTTGCCGGAATTGTCGATACCTCCCCATCGAAACATCTGGTGTGAAGAGTCGAATCGACGCATAAATGATTCCAAGCACGACAACGAGGACCCCAGCAGCATCGATGGCTAAACCGACTTGTTCGATGACGGCATAGACGTCGTTTAGGCTCATGTGTGTTTCTCCAATACAAAAAGAGAGATGTGTCCAGTTTTGCTTAATGACATTGTTTTCTTGTCATGCACAGGCGCTCACTGTTTTGAACCTACGCATGCCTTAGAGAACTGGTAGAGAAGGCATAGGTGGTTGAGAAGCATGTGATGATGCAAGATTCTTGACCAGACGTTCACAGATTGACTCGAGATATGGTTTCACTGTTGAGTCATCAAAATTTGCTGATGTTTTTCCGGCATCGCCGTGCTCTCGAATAGGGATCTGAATCGGAACATCACCAAGAAATGGGATGTCAAGATCTTTTGCTGTTCGTTCAGCCCCTCGAGAACCAAAAATATGGTAGTGCTTATTGGTATCGGGGCAGATGAAGACACTCATATTTTCAACCATCCCAAGAACAGGAATATTTACTTTTCGAAACATAGCAATTGCCTTTGTTGCATCAAGTAATGCCACATCTTGTGGTGTGCACACAACAACAGAACCTGTTAATGGCAACACCTGAGAAAGCGTTAGTGCTATATCGCCAGTGCCCGGTGGCATGTCAATAATGAGGTAATCAAGTTGTCCCCATAGTGTGTCTCGTAGCATTTGGGTGATAGCACCGTGTAGCATGGGCCCTCGCCATACAACAGCCTCTCCCGGTGGAACCATAAATCCCATCGACATGACTGGCATCGTCTGCGAGGCACTTCCGCCAGGCGCATACTGCATGGGAACAATTTTACCCTCATGAATGTCGGGTCTTCCGGAAAGACCAAGCAGATGCGGTACACTTGGACCGTAAACATCTGCATCAAGGAGGCCAACAAGGCTACCTGCTCGAGCAAGTCCTATCGCCAGACTTGCAGCAATCGTACTTTTGCCAACACCACCTTTTCCACTCCCAACGGCAATAACACTCTTTGTCTCAAGACCAATTTGGCCAATTTTGGCTGGCGGACGATCATGCGCTACAACTTCGATCGTAATGTTTTGAACCTCTGGAAACTTTGCTCGAAGAAGTTCTTCTATACGACCGCGAGTCTGTTTCCAAAGAATAGCCGAATGGGTTGTTAGACCAACAGTAATGGAGATGAGGTCATTCTCGATAGTAATTTCTTTTACTTGACCTAAGTCTGTAAGTGGGCGGCCTGTTTCAGGATCTGCGATTTCGGAGAGAACATTTCGTAGAACTGTTTGATCAAGATGAGTGCTCATGTATTAATCACTTTGTACCAAATTGGTGTAAGGAGTTGTTGTATCAGAATTAGCAGTCAAGATATTCGTCGCCGTGGCACCAGCTTGATTTGCTGGTGAAAATAGTCGTTTTGGTTGCAATGTTACAATGAGTAACAAGACAACGCACACCAGCATTCCCAGGCCAGCAGGGAGCCCGCCATCAGTCTGCACGCCCTTTTTGGTGGATCTAAAGTACATGGCAGCAATAATTCGGAGGTAATACACAGCTGCAATAGCAGCATTAAGGACCAGCATAACGGCTAATGAGACAAACCAAGCGCGTCGACTACCTAAGACAACAGGACTTGTCCAATCAACCTCTAGGGCACTCATTGCCAAAGAAAACTTACCCCAAAAACCAGGTAATGGAGGTATTCCGGCGAGGGATAAAAGAAATAACGTTAGTGAAAATGCAGCAAAAGGATTTGTTGATGACAGACCGTTGAGATCATCAATCGTACGGATTTCTTCACGAGGTGGTCGAGTCCCTTGGCCAGTTGACCACTCTGGCCAGACATGCCCCAAATATGTGATGCCAGCAAATACTCCAATAGTGGCAAGTACATAGGTGGCGATATACAAGAGAGTTGCAGACATTCCTCCAAGACTTGTCCAAATGGTCTCAGCGGTATCGGCTCCATCAAACGAATGCTCTGATCGTGTGACTGCAGCAGCGGCAGCGACAGCAATACCTATGAGCAGATATCCGGCATGAGCAATTGAAGAGCAAGCAAGTAAACGACGCATATTTGTTTGAACCAATGCCATCACATTTCCAACAGTCATGGTAATGGCAGCGAGAATAGCCGTGAGATGCCAGAGAAAAGACAAGTGAATGAGAGCGGCAGGCCCCACGCTACCTGATGCGCCGAGGGGTGGGATAGCAAATGAAAGAATACGAGACAGTAATACGATACCGGCAATTTTCGGTAGGGTAGATAAAACGGCAGCATTCCCAGGACTGGTTCCCTCATATACATCAGGAGCATAGAAGTGCATGGGCGTCGCGGCCATTCGAAATGCTACTCCAGCCAAAGCCATACCGACGGCGACCGGTAAGAGGACTGCAACCATATTCACAAGTTCGAGATTGGAGGATCGCATGGCAGTTCCAATTGCAAGTAGATTGGTCGAACCACCAATCCCATAAAAACAGACCAACGAATAAAGAAATAATGCGGAAGCGACAAGTGACAGAAAAAAGTATTTCAGACTCGCTTCCTGACCACGAGCATCTGTTCGCTTGAGTGCCAGCAGTATGTACGTCGGAATTGAAACAAGTTCCAATCCAATAAACATAAGAGCAAGGTCGTTCGAGAGCCCCACGAGTGAAAGGCCGGCTAAAAGAATAAGAAACGTTCCTGCTTCTTCGCATGTGCCATTGTGAGAGCGGCCACTGCCATAGGTGGTAGCTGATTGGAATCGATCACCACTCAAGACAAGTACAAGTAGCCCTCCGGTTGCAAATACAAGCCACCGAATAAAGATCGAAAAGCTATCAATGGTGATGGGGCCTGAAATAATAGAAGAACCAGCAGGAGGTAGACTACCAGCAGTTCCCATGGCTGAAAGAATGCCAATCAGAGCAATGCTCCAGCCTTTTCGAATGCCAAAAAAGGCTCCTCCGAGAATGGCAATTAACGCTGACACGATAAGCACTATCTCAGGCGTAAGCAGTTTTATTGTTTCGAGTGAGGTCATCATGGCGTGTGTTGTAGCTTCAATTAGTGAAAGTGCACGAAAGTGTCCTGAGTCTTTTTTGTGACTGGTTCCGGCAAGGTACTCATTTGATTCATAAATGCATCTCGAGCAGCACCAGTCGAAAATTCAATTGCTGGTGCTGCCGGACGAAGAAACGTTTGTGGGACAATACCAATCCACACAACAAAAACGACCAGAGGAATCAAGGCCGCAGCTTCATGCCATCGGATGTCACATTGGGCAGCGACGTCAGGTGTTGAATCACTCTTCAGATGATCACGGCTGTCTCTTGGCGGCTCACGTGATGGACCAAAGAAGACACGTTCAACAGCCCAAAGCATATACCATGCACCGAGGACCACTCCGAATACTGCTGATATGGCCATAATCAAGTAAGGTTGAAAAAGTGAGTCAGCCACGCCTGTCCAAGCTCGCTGAAATGAGCCCGCTAGAATCATAAATTCACCAACAAAACCGTTAAGGCCGGGGAGCCCAATACTCGAAAACGTAAAGAGGAGAAAAAGTACAGTCAGCCATGGTGCCTTTGTCGCGATACCACCGAGATTGGAAATACTTCGAGTATGGAATCGTTCATAGATCATTCCGACCAATGCAAACAGTCCAGCCGAAGAAAGACCGTGATTAATAAGCTGTAGATTCGCGCCCTCCACTGCAACGGGCTCGAGGGCAAAAAGACCGAGCACAACATACCCCATATGGCTCACAGACGAATAAGCGACAAGACGTTTGAGGTCAGTTTGAGCAAGCGCAACTAACGCTCCATAAAGAATCCCAAACACACCTAATCCAAAAAGCCACGGGGCCGCTGCCGCTGATGCATCAGGCAGCATGGGGAGAGAGAATCGAAGAAATCCATAGATTCCAATCTTGAGCAGCACTCCTGCCAGATCAACACTTCCACCAGTTGGGGCTTCTACATGAGCAAGTGGCAACCACGTATGAAAAGGGACAATCGGCACCTTCACGGCAAAGCCGGCAAAAAGTGAAAAAAATACAATCCACTGCAGCCATCCTCCGTTAGCCGTCATTGGAAGAGGGTGGGACTGAAGTCCTGCCGTCAGTCCTGCAATATTAAATGTAATGGTCCCTGTCTGGGACGCATGCCACAGAACAATCGTAAGCAGACCAAGAAATGAAAGAACACTTCCTGTCAGGGTGTAAATAAAGAATTTAATGGCTGCTTTTCGCCGCTCTTCATGGCCCCATATTCCAATAAGGAAAAAAAGTGGGACGAGAGTAAATTCAAAAAACACATAAAAAAGAATAATATCCTGAGCAGCAAAGACTCCGAGCATGGCTGACTCGAGCAAAAGCAGCAGAATATAGAACCCAACTGATTTTTGTTTGATGGCATCCCAACTGACAAGAACAGCTGTCATTGAAAGCAAAGCAGAGAGACCAAAAAGCCAAATCGAAAGTCCGTCGAGACCAAGCGATAGACGAATATCGAACATGCCGTCCACGAGCCATGGCAGTTCAATATGTGCAAAGGAATCCGATGAGGTAACGGACGTAGGTTGTTCGAGAAACCGAAACACAAGACAACCGGTTGCAATGAGTGTGATCACAGTAGTGATTGCGGCACTCTGTCGTACGGCGACATATCCTCGACTTCCCATGAGCCACGCTACGACAGCCCCAGCCAGTGGCAAGAGAATAACCAGCAGAAGATGTGTAGCAGGAGTCAAAATATTCATGATAAAAAACGCAACCCAAAAATGTCTTAACTTCGAAGTTGCCAGGCAAGAGCAACAACAATGGCAAGCACGCCAACCACACCCGCAAGTGCATATCGCTGCAAAAGGCCAGATTGGAATTGCCGTACGAATGATGCACCAAGTAATGGAATCCGAGCTATCAGTTGGACAAGGCCATCAATTATTCGATTGTCAAAAAATGCAGAAATCAAAGAGAGAATTCGCAGGGAGCGAACAACGAAAGCATCATAGATCTCATCGAAGTAAAACTTTTTTGTGAATAAAACTTGGAGTGGGCCAAGGAATCTTTCAATCTGTGGACCATCGCTGCGACGGCCACAATGCCCATAGGCAGCGAGAAAAAAACCAATGAATGCGGCCAAGGATCCCTGGATAGCAAGATCCCAGTGAAAGACTGGTTTTGTTGTAGTTGCCATAACAACTGGTGCGCTAAAAGAAGGTGTTGCACCCAAAAAGGTAGATAACGCATGGGTACTGAAGAGAAACCAGCCGCTTGTCGCAGATGCGATTGCGAGTAGGACGAGTGGTGTTGTCATGACCAAAGGAGATTCATGGGCATGATCACCGGCTTCCTTCGGTACTCGAGTCGGACCTGTAAACGTCATAAATACAGCGCGAAATGTATAAAAGGCAGTCAGGCCAGCAGTGAAAAGAGCCATCCAGAACAGAGTGCGGTAGGTCATTGGGTGATCGAGTATGCTCCCTTGAAGAGGTTCATCATCTGGCGAAAAGTTTGAGTTGTCAGCCGCAAGGAGACTTGGTGTGACTGGAGAATGTTTCGATTGGCTTGCATGATGAAAAACATGTTGCGTTGGAATAAAAGCATGATCAGCGTCACCATGTTCGATGTGGTGGGCGCTGGGCCAACCTCGTGAGTGAAGACTTGCCAGTATTTCATCCTTGCTGAAAAAGCCTGCAAATGGCGCGATGCCAGCCAGCGCAAGCGCTCCAATTAAGAAAGTGGTTGCCGTAATGGGCATGATCCGCCGAAGACCTCCAAACCGCCGCATGTCAATGACGCCACCCATTGAATGCATGACAGATCCAGCACCCATAAAAAGAAGTGCTTTGAAAAATGCATGTGTCAGGAGATGAAAAATAGCAGCCGTGAAACCAAGAAGAGTGCCAGTGCCAAGGCTGGCAAACATATATCCAAGTTGACTTATTGTGGAATAGGCTAGAACTTGCTTGAGATCGTTTTGAACAGTGCCAATCAAGGCAGCAACAAGGGCCGTTGTTGCACCGATAATGGACACAATTGCGAGGGCATCAGGACACACAACAAAAAGAGGGCAGCTCCTGGCGATGAGATAAACGCCTGCTGTGACCATCGTTGCCGCATGAATAAGAGCACTCGCTGGAGTTGGGCCCTCCATGGCGTCTGGCAACCAAACATGAAGTGGCAACTGTGCACTTTTACCACACGCAGCTAAAAGCAGAAGAAGACATATTCCGGTTCCGACAAGGCCACCAACGTATCCAGAGGCATCCGCAAGACGGATCTGGCCAAGAATGCCCGGCATAATGACACCGTCAGTCGAGAATGTGTCATGGAAATTCAGCGTCCCATATGTCATCCATAGAAGAAAGATTGCAACAGCAAGACCAAAATCACCAACACGGTTGACAAGAAACGCCTTCTTTGCGGCCCTTGCAGCTTTGGGCTTGTGAAACCAAAACCCAATGAGGAGATAACTGCATGCGCCAACGGCCTCCCAGAAAATGTATACAAGCAGGAAGTTACTTGCAGCAACAAGCATGGACATTGAGAAAACAAATGCTGATACGAGCGCAAAAAACCTTGGGTAACCAGGGTCATCGTGCATATACCCAATTGAGTAGATTGCAACCAGTAAACCAACAGATGTAATGATTGTGAGCATGGTCGCTGTAAGAGGGTCAACACGCAATGCAACCTGAATTGAAAACGGCTGTGCCCCTTCAACGGATGCCCATTGCCACAGGGTTGAAATCATTTCTATTGGTCGAGTAACACTTCCATGAGATCCATGATTGACAACCTGGGCTGTGCCAACAAGGAGGAGGATGGCACAAATGAGTGACGCCCCAATGGAAATCACTGCAGGTACATGACTGCGACAGCCGAGTACGCGGCCAAAGGCAACTGTCAGAATTGCGCCCAGCAAGGGGAAAAGTGGTACAAGAATGGGGAGTACGTCTATCATAAAATTTTTTGCTGCAGGACTCAGATATGCTCCCGTTGAAGTGGGTCTTCTTCATTCGCTTCAGGGAGAACACCAGCTGGTGTAAGCGAAGGAAACTTTTTGGGAAGCGTGTCAACAGCAGGTAGTTCTCGATCAATGATGCGATGAAGAGTAGCTTCACGGAGTGATTGCCAAACAGCTGCATCAAGTCCGCCAGTTCGTGAAAAAGCTCCAAGTACGAAGACGAGTGCAATAGCAGCTTCACAGGCAGCCACAGTTAAAATGAAAATCACAAGAATCTGACCACCCCAGTCTCCATGATAACGGCTCCAGGCAACAAGGCTTACAGAGATGCCCTGCAACATCATCTCAGCACTTAGAAAAACAACGATCATATTGCGTCGTGTGAGCATGCCGATCATGCCTAAACTAAAAAGTATGGCCCCAACAGTCAGTGCGTTTTGTAGTAATGAAGCCTCAGCCATCAGGGCCTCCGCCTTTCTCGTAGACGAGTCTCTTCACCTCGGGCAACAATGGCGATTGACCCTACAAGAGCAATAAGCAAGAGAACACCAGCCGCCTCAAAGGCAATTAAGTGACGACCAAAAAGTTCAGCTCCGATCCGTGCGACGTGATCCGTCTGAAGAACGTTTGACGAACTCGTTAGCTCATTTCCTGCCATGGATGCAGTGCTCGTGGATAGCCGCCCAATGGAGAGCGATAGAATCCCAAGCAAAACAGCACCGGTGATAGTTGACAAAAGTGGCTCATTTGAGACTCGATCGTAGGAAGCCATTCCAGATGGTTGAGCGAGCATAAGCACAAAAAGAAACATGACAAGAATCGCTCCAGCGTACACAACAATGGTTGCAACACCAAGGAATTGAGCGCCGAGGACCAGAAGGATGCCAGCAACTCCGGCCAGAGAAAGGGCAAACCAGATTGCAGCGTACACCGGTGATCGTGACACAATCGTGGCTGCTGCCGATACGACAGCCACAAGTGAAACCAAGAGGAATACAGCCTCATCCCCGAGGCCACCAAGGCGCTTTCCAGCAAGAAGAAATGCAGCCAGTGCGGCAACACCTATCAATGTACCAAGCCATCGAGCACGGCGCTCATGATCGGCTTGCTGGCCGCGTGGTAGGAGTAGCCACAAACTCCAAGCAGATGCAGTCATTGCAATCGCGAGAAGAACTCCGGGAGAGGGCAAAAACATTAGGTTGAACCCTCCGGCGGCACGGGCTGACTCTGTTGATTCTGCTTGAATACCTCTGATTTCATAGGTTCAGCATCTTTTGTGATGTCATACACCCCAAGTAGTTTCTCTTTATCAAAAATCATTTCCTCTCGGCTTTTGCCCGTGAGGTCGAGAAGGCTCGTTAATTCAATGGCATCCACTGGACAGGCTTCTTCACACATGCCACAAAAAATACATCTCAACTCATCAATCTGAAATGCTTCAGGATACTTGTCACGGTCTGGCCAAGGGCTTTCTGTGGCAACAATATCAATACAGTGAGCTGGGCAGGCAGTAGCACAAAGGAAACAAGCGACACACTTTACACGATCATCTTCATCACGATTGAGTCGGTGAACACCCCGATAAATTAATGGGTTGCCGAGAACAGGACGTTGGTCAGGAAAACTGACCGTCACTTTTGGGCTGACGAGATGACGAACTGTTGTTGCAAGCCCCTGAACAAAGAGTGGTAGATACAGCCGCTCAGCAAGGTTCAGCGGCTTCTCTTCCAACCAAGTGATTTCGGGATCGGTTGGCTTCATGAGAATTCATACTCCAGAAAGTTCTTCTTCAACATCGAATAAGTCATGAGTGCGAATAGGTTGATTATCAGTGCCTGAAGGTGAAAAAAAGCCAGCAGTTCCCACGCCAATAAAGAATATGACCCAAGGCATAAGAATCGCGAACCAATTGGTCTGAACTATGCCGATAGCGTTATTCAGTTGAGGACGGAATTCTTCAATGGTGGCAACGGTTATCAGGTTGAGGAGACCGAGCGGTAGCATCACTTTCCACGCAAGGTTCATAAGTTGGTCAAATCGAAAGCGGGGCCAACTCCAGCGAACGAGCATGAAGAACAAAATGACAGCAAAAATCTTTAAGGACAGTACTCCGAATCGAATGAATGCGCCACCCCACGTGACTTCTTCACCCGCCCCGGTAAGTCCCCAGAAATGCCAGCCTCCAAGAAACATAATCACAATCAGAAAAGAAGCTGTGACCATGTGCAGAAATTCTGCAACGAGAAAAAGCAAGAGTTTAATACCCGAGTATTCGGTGTGATAGCCTCCCACGAGTTCCTGCTCTGCTTCAGGAAGATCAAATGGAAGCCGTGCAGCCTCTGCAAAAGCAGCTACAAAAAAGACGATAAAACCAAGAGGCTGCGCAAAGACATGCCACACACCACTGCTTGCCTGAGCAGTCATAATCACATCGAGGCGAAGAGAGCCAACAGATAGGACGACCCCGAGGAGCCCAAGCCCAAGTGGAATTTCATAGGCAACAAGTTGAGCGCTGCTACGTAAACCACCGAGAAAACCATACTTATTATTACTTGCCCACCCGCCGAGCAAGACGCTGTAGACCGTAATGCCAGAAAGAGCAAAGACCCAGAGAACACCGACATCAAGTCCTGGCGCGACAAGGAATGGAACAGGGTCAGGCAGCCCAGGAATATTTAGGGCTGGCAGAACACTACCAAAAGGAATGGCTGCAAAGATTGCAAGCGATGTAGCAAGAATCAACACAGGGGCTACGTTATAGAGAACCTTGTCAACGTGTCTGGGAGTAAAATCCTCTTTGAGAATGATTTTTAATCCATCTGCAAGCGGTTGTCCCAAGCCAAACAGGCGTATTTTTGTAAGTGGCACACCAACACGGTTTGGCCCCTTTCGATCCTGTATCCAAGCCGCCATCCAACGTTCAACGAGCACAAGATATGCCGCTGCTGTCATCAGTCCACCAATAAGGAGACCAATTTTTATAAGGGCGGAAAGTGTTGTGGGTGATGGAAGGAGTACATTCATGCGAGTTGATGAATCCGAAGGTCGACGCCAGTAGATGAAATGTCACCACCGAGTGCAGCAAAAGAAGCTGACGATGCTGCAAGATCTTGGCGAATAGTTTGGGGATTGTAGAGCCCACTACGATTCAGCATCGTCCAAAAAAGACGTCCCTCTGGCCAGACACCTGCTGGAGGTCGGATGGCTTGACGAAAGGTCTGTGCTCGATGAGCGTAGTTCACCCATGTTCCTGAGCGTTCGGCGAATCCCGAAGCTGGAAGTTGCCATGTAGCTAGTTCCATGAGCGGCGATTTGAAAAGATCGTGAACAACGAGTTGCTTGAGTTTTGAAAAGTGATCAGCGGTGTTCGATTCAATCCAAGGGTGTGCGTACCCAGCTGTAACCCATGCCGCATCCACCTGATTGCTTTGAATACGAGAAACAAGATTCTCCCATGTGTTTTCGCTTGAGCTAAAGAGACTGAGGATGTGTTGAACGCCCCTTCGATTGGGACATTTTTCAGCAAGAATCTTGAAGCCGCCGGCAAATGTTTCATCCCGCTGCTCCATTGGAACAAAACCCATTGCCAAAAAAGCCTTTGGATCAATTGCTCGAGCTAATGAGCAGAGTAACCATGCTTCTTCAACAGTAAGTTGAGGAGATACGGCAACTGCGAGTCGCCCGGCTGAACTCAAGTTGGCATGGAGGCGAGTGACAACGTCAGCCCATTCCACTGTTTCGTAGGTCGATTCGGAGCCGATGTCTTGCTGGTTTCCACCAACACGTTGGCGTGCTTCAAGCACACGATTTGTATCATGAATATGGTGCCATCCATAACGACCATCGTCACAGATCCACCATTTGTTTACATGCATGTTTTCACGTGGCTTGAGTCTATATACCGTATCCTGGTTGTGTTCCGTATAAATTGAGCAGCCAGCAGCACAACCACCACAGACATTTGCTTCTCGCTTAAGAAACCAAACTCGCTGTTGATAAAGGAAATCTTTATCACCGAGTGCACCAACAGGACAAAGATCCACGACATTTCCGGATAATTTATTATTGAGCGGAAAGCCTGGAAAGATATCAATCTCTTCCTTTGTTCCGCGACTTGTGACCATCAGTTCACTCGCGCCACTCACTTCTCGAGTAAAACGAACACAGCGAGTACACATGATGCAGCGATCAACGAACAGTGAAACGGTTGGGCCTACGTCACGTTTCCTGCTGTGGAAGGGATGAAGATCGGCTCGTCGCTCAGCCTGACCATGTTCAAAGTGGTAGTCTTGCAGAAGGCATTCGCCAGCTTTGTCACATGTCGGACAGTCGATTGGGTGGTCAATCAACAATGCCTCTTCGACTCTCGCACGACTTTCCTTTACCTTATCACTTTCAGTGATAATAACCGTACCATCTTTTGCTGGTGTCTGGCATCCGGGTATGAGCTTTGGGACCATCGAAATTTTTCCCGAATCTGGATCGCGTTGCCCTGTTTCGATAAGACACATGCGGCAACTGGCAACTACGGACAAACCTGGATGCCAGCAGTAGTGTGGAATTTCTTTGCCGGCCCGTCGTGCGGCTTCAATACAGTTGAGCTTTTCATCAGCCCCAATCTCAATTTCTTGCCCATCGACAATAACGGTTGCCATAGGAGTTCTCAGTGAGCCTCCACAATTTGTAAAGCGGGAACAGGGTCGTTTACCATCCATCCGGACGGATTTGATGACTTGATGTAGTGCTCAAACTCATCACGAAATTTCTGAATAGCGTTTTTAATTGGCCATGCCGCACCGTCCGCTAGGCCACAGATTGTGCTCCCTGGCATCATCCCCATGGTTTCACCGATTTCTGTAAGAAGTTCCAAATCCTTAATCCGCCCTTTGCCTGCCTTGATTCTTTCGAGCATTCGTAAGCTCCAACTAGTGCCCTCACGGCATGGCGTACATTGACCACATGATTCATGAGCAAAGAAGCGGCACGAGTTATACAGGACATCGACAATACTGGTTTGGTCATCGATCACTACAACGGCAGCAGTACCGAGCCCGAGACATCCAGCTTTTCCTGGGCCCGAAAAATCAAGAGGCGTATCAAGTTCAGCCGCTGTGAGCAGGCCCATGGAAATACCACCTGGGATCACTGCCTTGGCTTGTCGGCCTTTCCAAACACCTTTCCCAAAACGATCAATGAGCTCACGAACAGTGATGCCAAGAGGAGCTTCATAACAACCTGGTTTTTCAATATGACCAGAGAGGCAGTACAGCTTCGGGCCATATGAACCAGGATCGCGGGGATTATCAGGATCCGCTGGCACACCAATGGACTTGAACCATCTCACACCTCGCCGTGCAATCTGAGCCACACACGCCATTGTTTCAATATTGTTGACGACGGTGGGCTTGCGAAAAACACCCTCGATGGCAGGGAAAGGCGGTTTGATTCGCGGCCAGGCACGTTTGCCTTCAAGGCTCTCAATAAGTCCTGTTTCCTCACCACAAATGTAGGCAGCTGCTCCACGATGAAGATAGATATCAAGAGAAAAATTGGTTCCATTGATATTCTTGCCAAGGTAACCAGCGTTGTAGGCTTCGTCGATTGCCGACTGAAGACGAACCCAGCTATTTGGGTACTCATATCGAAGGTAGATGTAAGCAGTCGAAGCTCTCGTTGCATAGGCAGAAAGGATCGTGCCTTCAAGGATCTGATGAGGGTCGTCCTCCATCAGGATACGATTATTAAATGTGCCAGGCTCACTCTCATCGGCATTGACACAAAGATAGACAGGGCCGGGATGATCCTTTGGCAAGAATGTCCATTTCAGTCCCGTTG
>CAXFJI010000020.1:0-15954 GCA_964003275.1 uncultured Planctomycetaceae bacterium | reverse complement strand
CCAGCAATGGCATCCGACCCTCCCTCGTTATCTGAGACACATTGGTTCAACGCATCATGCTCCGATCCTAAAACAGTTCAGTGACTTTTCCATGTCGCTTTACCATCAGCCCACACTAGAGACCATGCTAAAATGAGGAAAACGATTCGAACTCGTCATAGGGACGATGTTCAAGATTTACAAATCGCGTGAAATCGTGCTGCCAGAGAAGCTTCACATCACCAATAGGACCGTTTCTCTGCTTGGCAATAATAATTTCGGCCTGCCCCTTAACCCGTTCACGATCTTCATCCGTCGATTGATAGTACTCTTCCCGATGCACAAACATCACAAGATCAGCATCTTGTTCGATTGCACCAGACTCTCGCAGGTGATTGAGACGTGGACGATTATCACGAGAGACTTCTGCCTGACGGTTCAACTGTGCAAGGCATAAAACCGGGATATCTAACTCACGACTCATGGTCTTGAGACGACGGGCTATTTTTGCCACCTGTTCCTGACGAGGGTCCCGAGGGTTGTCAGGCTCCACTAATTGCAGATAGTCAATAACGACCAACGATAAACCGTTTTTCCGTTTAAGCCGACGTGCCACTGCAGCAATTTCTGTAAGGGTTCGACTTGGAGTATCGTCAATATAGAGAGGCGCTTCGCTGATCTCTGTGGATTTCTGCACAAGCCTACGACGATCTTCTTGAGATATTGTCCCATTCCGAAGCCTGTGGCCATTCACCTGAGCTGATGAACAAAGCAGTCGATCAGCCAGTTCAAGACTTGCCATTTCAAGACTGACGAAAAGAACCGGTTGCTTGATATTGATAGAAACATGCTCAGCAATATTCATTGCAAAAGCAGTCTTTCCCATACTTGGTCGAGCAGCAAGAATGATCAGTTCCGAATTATGGAGACCCCCACAGAGCGTATCAAGATCTGTAAATCCTGTCTCAACGCCGCCCAACGCGTGCTCATGCTTCATGCGCGCGTCCATGCGCTCCATAACTTCATGAAGAACTTTTTCAATGGGCTTAGCTTCTGCAGAGCTTCTATGCTCAAGAATCGAGAAAATCTTGGATTCCGCACGAGCTACGAGTTCCCTTGGCTCATCGACCCCATCATAGGAGTCACGAAGAATGTCTGTGCTTGCATCGATCAAGGACCGCAACATCGCCTTGTCTCGAACAATCTGGCTGTAATGAGTAGCGTGCGCAGCATGCGGGACAGATTGAACAATCTCAGCCAGTGATCCTGTTCCTCCTATCTGCTCAAGATCTCCTTTCGTCCGGAGCCTCTCTAACACAATGGTGGAATCAATACGCTTACCAGAATCATGAAGTTCGAGCAGATGTCGAAACAAAATCTGATGAGCCTCATCAGCAAAATCTTCTGCTTTGACCAATAAAGCAACGTCATCACAGACGTCTGGCTTAAGGAGGATACTTCCCAAGACAGCCCGTTCAGCATCGACATTCGACGGACGTTCCCGATCATCAAAGAGTGTGGTTACACTCACATCACGAACACGATCGCGAGCGCGACGGGTCCCCTCTCGAGCCATTGATTCCTGAGGCGTGACCACTTCAATGGTTCCTCATGAGGCATGCATGTTCAGTTTTTTCCACCTTCACTTGATGGAACTACCCACACCTTCATTTCACCCTCAACTTCTGATGCGAGGCGAATCTTCACAGTATAAAGCCCAACCTCTTTGAGAGGGCCCTGCAAAACAATGCAATCAGGCGAAACCATGAGATCCAACTGTTTCAGTGAACGGGCAATTTCGACAGCACCAACCGATCCATAGAGATGACCTTCGTCATTCGCGTTTGCTTCAATGGTGACACTCGTCCTGACAAGCTCTGCTAACTGGTTACGCAAACCTGCCATCCGCTCCTTCGCAATTTCCTCAAGCTTTGCTCGATGCTTTTCAACCATTCGCTTGTGGTGTTCCGTTGCAACAGTTGCGAGCCCCTGCGGAAGAAGGTAGTTGAAGGCGTATCCGCGTTTAACTTCTACAACTTCGCCCTGCTTACCAAGATGATCGACATTATGAATGAGAAGAAGCTCAATACCTCCTCGCTCACCTTTCTTGAGGTGATTCGAACGGCGACGACTTCTTTTTGTAGCGGCAACTGGCATGGTATGAATTTCCTTAAAACAGACAAAGTGAATTAAAATGGAATGTCGTCTTCGGCGCCAGATGCACCACCAGACTCAGACGTATTGTATTGCGAAGGCTGCTCGAAATCTTGCCCCGAACTCGCAGCCGCAACAGGTGGCTTCGAACGGGAGCCATCCCCACCTCGGGAGCCAAGCAATTGCATGCGATCACAGACGACTCGGAGCTTTGAGTTTTTCTTTCCGTCTTTTTCCCACTGATCAAGTTTGAGACGCCCCTCAATCAGCAGTGGAGACCCCTTGGATACATATTCTCCTGCTACTTCTGCAGTACGTCCCCAAAGCGTCACATCAACAAATGTTGTTTCTTCGACCCACTCACCCTGAGCATTTTTACGACGGTCATTTACAGCCAACCCAATGTCTGTCACAGCGGTACCACTTGATATGTAGCGCAGCTCTGGATCCCGAGTGACATTTCCAACAAGAATAACTTTATTGAAACTGGCCATACCTATTTCCCTTTCAAACAAGCCCGCCAAAACCTGATACTGAACACACGTGCACCATTTTATAAGTGTATCGATAGACGGGAAAAACTGCAAATAAACCCTTGATGAACCTCACTACGTTGTTTCTGCAGTCTGATTTTTCTGATTTGCATCGCCCGCCAGAGCGTGTTCAACAAGCGCGTCTGCAATCCTTGGCTCAACCTTAAGCACCAACGAACGAAGAATTTCATCTACGATCTGGCATTTTCGATCAAGCGTAGCAAGACCATCGCCTTCCATATTGAAGTAGGTAAGCCAATACGCCCCGCGCTTGTGCCCCTTAATTGGGTAAGCGAGTTTGCGTTCGTCCCAAAGACGAGCAGCAAGAATGGTACCACCAGCCTCTGTGATAAGGTCGGTCACCTGCTTAGATGTCCCATCAGGATCACGAGCATATTTAGTGGGATCAAGAATAAACATCCCCTCATAAACGACCATAATTAGTTCTTTCTCCTTCGAATATTCTACGTTCAAAAACTATGCTTTGTACATTTCATTCAATTAAATCGGTTCATTGCAGCATCAATTCCCAAGGCAAGCCATTCTTCAACAGCGTCGGCTGCCTTTTCAAGCACGCTCGCACAATCATCTCTCTCATACGATGTAAATTTTCCCAACACAAAATCAGTTGTTTTCCACCCCTGTGTAACGGGCCCGACGCCGATCCGTAAACGGGGAATATCATTTGAACCCAGTCGTGAAAGCACGTTAGCAAGGCCATTCTGCCCTCCTCCTGAGCCGCTTGCACGAATTCGTATTGTTCCAAGAGTGAGTTGAAAGTCATCACAGATCACCAGTATGTTTTCGTGTGGGATTTTGTAGAAGTCTCTTCCTGCCAAAACACTCGAACCACTGAGATTCATCCAGGTAAGGGGCCAAAGCAGCATTGCGGAGGAATTCCGAAATGACACTTGGGCAATTTCCCCTTGGAATCGCTGACGGCGTCGCGGTGATCCGGAGCGTTGTGCAAGAACGTTCAGAACGTCAAAGCCGACGTTATGACGCGTGCCCTCGTACGCTTTTCCCGGGTTACCAAGCCCGACAATGAGTTTCACAGTGCTTCATGAACAGGGATGACGGCGAGTATCCACTCGCCAATTCATGCCTCCGTTTCTCCCTCTCCTTCCTCGCCCACCTGCCGACCAATTACCTCAGGTTCATCCGAAGAAGTCTCCTCTCCAGTCGACTCTTCAACTTTACCACCGGAGACAGTGCACGTCGCTACAGGCTCCTCTCCATCGAGAAGTGGCTGTGCGCCAGAGGGCAATTCAAGCTCCTGAACCTTTACCATGCCACCCACCTCCAAACTTCCAAGGTGAACATAAATTTTTTCTGGAATGCTGTCTGGCGTGCATTCGATTTCAATCTCGTGAAGAATAAGATTCACGGTTCCACCTGCATGCTGCCCCGGTGCGTCTCCTCGAGCCTCAATAGGCACCTTCACATTGACTCGATCACTTTTGCTTACTCGAAGCAGATCAACATGAATTGGCTTGACTCCATAGGTGTCCCATTGCAAATCTCTGATCAAAGCACTTTCCTTGACTGCACCAGAGAGATCTACAACACGACTACCGTGACGGATAACAGCCTCGAGAGATTCTCGCTTTGTCACAAGATCAACACATTTTTCACCGTGTCCGTACAGAATTGCAGGAACAAGACCATCACGACGCAAGCGACGGCACTCACGCGTTCCAGTTCCTTTTCTAACCATTACTTCAAGAGAATCACTCATTTTTACTCCTCATGCGAGCCTTTTATTCTGCCATGGCAGCACCGATTGGCAAGTCCGATGGCTTCAGTACGGGATTTCTGCTGCTGCAAACCTTTGATGCTCGCTAGATACCCACAGTCGATTCCAAGTGGGTGTGGGCATCCAGAAGATGCTTATATCGCACATAGACTTTCGAAAGTGTTTTCGCGGCCTCTGGCCTCACCTCGAAACGCTGCATACTATGCGAACGCTGACTCGCAAGGAAAGCCGCCCATTCGCACTCTGGATTCCCGATCGCTTCATCACGAAACTTTGCCATCAGCGCAGCACCCCAGGCAGTCCCCTCCTCCGCGCCATCCAGAATAGTGACTGGCGTTGCAAATGCATCAGCCACTAGTTGCCCAAGCTCTGGAGTCTTCACAAGTCCACCAGAAAGAAGTATGTCTGTCCTCGGATATCCTTGTTGGTCAAGATCCTCACTTCCCAGGCGAAGATTGAAGATCGTTGCTAACAGCATTGCTTTTACTGCGTTTCCGGGCGTGGCAGAAACGTCACTCAGCCCGATGAGCATGGCCGTTCCACCACGAGTCACACCAAGCCCTGGCTCATCGTCAATGAAAGGCAATGCAAGAAGCCCATTGCAATCATCAGGTGCTTCAAGAACCTGTGGCATAATCGCAGAAAAGTTACCGCCAAACATTTCAACAACCATGTTCATTGCAGTTGTGCCGTTACGTAACCAGACCATATTGATCGGCCTGCCATCTGGAGCACAAAAGTGATCAATCGAGCGAGCGATACCATCGAACGGACGGTCACCTACAGAATTTGCCACAACACTGGTGCCAAAACTCATCGACACCTGGCCAGGGGCCGCAATTAAAGACCCCGCAAGGGCGGCAGGCTGGTCACCTTCTGCTGGAGCAACTGGAATGCCTTTCGGCAGTCCTAAAAGCTTTGCACCCCGTTCATTAAGACAACCGCCATCTTCACCAGCACGACGAACGGATGGCATAAGATCGATAATCTTGGGCAATGCTTCTTCCTGGAAATTTTTTCCTGCCACATCACGAACAATGTCATCGTATTGTTCTGCAAGACGGGTGTTGAATGAGAGTGTGCTCTGGTCAATCGGAAACATTCCAGCTGCGTCCCCTATTCCAAGAAACCAGTCGCCGGTGAGTTGGTGCCCAAGCCAGCCAGACGGTGTTGTAATATGTGCAACGTCTCTCACCTTTTGAGGCTGGTTGCGAATGGTCCATAACCAACGAACAGCAGTCATTCGCTTGGGACACTTTACACCAAGCTTGTTGGTAAGCTCATGCCCTTCACTTTCATTACGACCATCACACCACAACCTTGCTGGACCGAGAACATCACCGGCGGCATTCGCGAGAACCTCACCATGCATCTGACCTGAAATCCCAATGGCTCTCACACTCAGAGACAGTCCTTGCTGATTGGCCTTCTGATGAACCTGACTCATTGCTGACTGAAGTGCATGACTCCAATCTTCTGGCTGCTGTTCAAAACATTCAGGATCAAGACCTGGGAGCATCTCGTACGAACTCTCACCAGAAACAAGGATTTTCAGATCTGTGTCGGTAAAAATCACAGACAGGCCTTGCGTGCCAGCATCGATTCCGAGGTAGCCCTCCGTCATAAACGCACCCCAACACTCCTGACAAAGATTACTGAAACATCATCGAGACCGATTCATTACGGTGAATTCGCTTAATAGCTTGCCCAAGCAGACTTGCCACGGATAACACGGTAATATTTGGCAAAGCATTTTCTGCTGCGATAGGTATGGAATCACTCAACACAATCCCCTCGAATGGAGCAGCTTTGAGCCGTTCAATGGCAGGCCCCACCAATACACCGTGGGTTGCTGCAGCATAAATTGCCCTCGCACCATGATTGTGAATGACTTCGGCTGCCGAGCAGATCGATCCCGCGGTGCTGATCATGTCGTCGAACATGATGGCCGTCTTCCCCTCAACATTCGCGCCAATGACATTCGCACTTTTGGTTGTCTCAGCATTCACACGTCGTTTATCAACGATTGCCAGCGGGACATTCAGTCGGGCGGCATGCCCAAGCGTTCGCTTAATGCTTCCGGCATCTGCAGCAACCACGACAAGGTCATCGTTTGACAAATCCATTGCCCGAAAATAATTATTGAGAACGGGCGCTGCATAAAGGTGATCAACTGGGACGTCAAAGAATCCCTGAATTTGGGCTGCGTGAAGATCCATGGCCAATACCCGGTCTGCGCCAGCTCGGGTAA
Organism: uncultured Planctomycetaceae bacterium; assembly: GCA_964003275.1. Lineage (GTDB taxonomy): Bacteria > Planctomycetota > Planctomycetia > Pirellulales > UBA1268 > CACORA01. The sequence continues at coordinate 9,281 of CAXFJI010000020.1, read as the reverse complement.
TAAGATTTGCGACCAGTTTCGCAGTAATTGGTACTCGCCCAGCATCCTTTCTGTCCTGCCGGGCATAGCCAAAATATGGAATAACTGCAGTAACCCGAAAAGAACTTGCGCGCTTGAAACTATCAATCATTACAAGCAATTCCATGATATGTTCGTTCACCGGTGGACAGGTAGGTTGAACAATAAACACATCACGCCCACGAACATCTTCCTCAATTTTGCATGAGATTTCACCATCTGGAAAGCGCCCAAGTGCAATCTTCCCCATAGGTAAATTAAGGTATCGACAGATACCCTCGGTTAACGGTTCATTTGCAAGACCACTAAATATTTTAAGATCGTTCATGATGTCACTCTGACGGTCGAAGCAAGTTTCTTCAAGGCTGTGGCTACAATTTCAAGTTGTTCTGGGGTGTTTACGGATAACGCCTCACTCTGATCGAGACAAGGTACTGCGTCGACCAGTTTTCCATCTTCAAGAAGCATCCCCGGACAGTCTGTAACATAATACTCTCCCGCAGCATTATCAGGCCTGAGTTGAGTAATTGCATTCAGAAGGGAATGCGCTTCAAATACATATGTGCTCATGTTTACTTCACAGATTCCGCGTTCTGCATCCGTGGCATCTTTCTCTTCCACAATTTTTAAGAAATGACCTTGTTTATCACGAATAATTCTACCAAGCCCTGTCGGATTATCTGCGACAGCTGTCCCCAAAAGGCATGCATACTCACGGCTATAGAATTGTGTTAAGAGGCTGACGATACTCTCAGGTCGAAGCATTGGTGAATCACCACAAACAATAATAACTGGCCGACGGCATGCATCTGAATCACCTGCCATGATGTGCCGAAGAGCATCTGCTGCTGCTGCAACCGCATCACCTGTTCCTCGCTGCTCATGCTGTACCGCAAAGGAAATACCGGGCAAGCCACCTACTGTTTTTTTGACCATTTCAGCCTGATAACCAACGACGACAATCTGATCACGGATACCTGCCGACTGAAGTGAATCAACCACCCATCGCAAAAGGGGTTTGTTATGTGCCTCATAAAGAACTTTTGGGAGATCACCCCCCATCCGCGTACCTTTCCCCGCAGCAAGTATTATTGCAATCGGTGAACCACTTTCCATAGACATAAAACACCAATGTTTCACATATCAAGGTCAAAGCAGGAACAATACTTGGGAGGAGTCCTCACTTTGCTCAACAGGTTATAAACTCTTTGCATCAATAAGGAGATCCCATGTCAAAAAAAACCATTGCTATTGAGGATGAGGTCGAGGAGTTTTTGGGCTCTCTGGCTATTTCAGCTCGACGCCTGAGAGGAGGACGCTGTGACGGTGTTCTTCTCATTGAACTCACAGCTGGACCGACACATGTGTGGATCGTACCAGATCGTGGCCTTGGGATCTGGAAAATTGAAAGTGGGAACATCAAACTTGGCTGGCAATCTCCAATCGCCGGCCCAGTCCACCCGAAATTTGTGCCTCTGGCTGAACCGTCCGGCATTGGCTGGCTCGATGGCTTCGACGAATTGCTTGCACGTTGTGGCCTTCAGAGCAATGGTGCACCTGACTTTGATTCTCAGGGAAAGCTTCTTCATGGACTCCATGGTCGTATTGCCAATAGTCCAGCTCACGACATACATGTCACCCTCAATGAAGAAACAGGAACAGTGACTCTTACCGGCGTAGTAAATGAAACGAGATTTTTAGTTCATGATCTTCAAATGACAACAACGCTCAAAATCAGTGCCGATCGACCCCAAATCGCCTGGACAGACACTATCCAAAATCGGTCTGACAAACCAACCACATTCCAGATGCTCTATCACTTCAATCTTGGCCCTCCCCTTCTTGGAGCAGGAGGAGAACTCATTGCCGATGCTGCTGAGATTGCACCGCGGGATATGGTAGCGGTAAGTGATATACCGTCATGGAACTCGTATGCCGCGCCGCTGGCTGGACGAACAGAACAGGTTCATTTCATGAAACTTCGCACTCATGATGATGGACGTGCCGCTGCAATGCTCGTCGCACCTGACAAATCAAAAGCTGCCCGTCTCTCATGGAGAGCAGCCGAACTGCCGTGTTTTACACTGTGGAAAAATCAGGGGGGGCTTGCTGATGGCTATGTTACGGGACTTGAGCCAGGCACGAATTATCCAAATACTCGTTCATTTGAAGAGTCACAACAACGCGTCGTTCCGCTGGCTCCGCATCAATCGATCACGTTTGATCTGTCTATTGATATCCTGACGGGTGATGCGATCGAGTCGGAACGGCAGCAACTTCAAGGCGTTCCTCCTGTGCTCCATCATGAACCAAAGCATGGATGGTCACCGTAACTTCTTACGGTTATGCCACCAACTCTGTTCAGCACGTGAACCCCTTCAGATTCATTCCTTCATGCTGTAACTGACGGCCAACGGATTGTCACCGCGTGTGTCCCACACTCCTCTGCTGTTTAGTTCTCTCTTACACTCCAACAATTGCCCACGCTTCTATTCTTCAGGAGTTCGTGGGCGACATGCCTTTTTGAACAAACCCTCACAATGACATTTACTTTTTTGTCATCTCAAAAATTCCACACCCAAACGTACACCCACAACTGCTTTTTATTTCTTTCTCCGTGAGTTCTACATCTTCATGAAGATTATTCTGATCATCAACAAATGAAAAATGGTCCACCCTGTACGCATCTTGAAATAGCTCAAACACGTGGCTCAATGCAAACACTCGATGCGCATCAAATTCAATTCGTTGTGGACCAATCGGCACAGAAAAATAGAGCGTCCCGCCTCTTCTCAACATTCGTGTGAGGTTTTCTATGCCCAGTAGATATCCATCATAGTTTACTGGATCACCGTATCTCCCGAGTCCGAAATGCTCCATTGCATGTAAGCATGAAAGAGAATCACAATAATCGAGCAATGTATTATCTATGGGTGCCATCATGTCACACTGGATAAACGTTATGTTGCTACTTGTATTGGATATTGGCCGAATATCGATCACCTCAATTGGCCGAAATGAAGCAACATGAGAAACAAAACCATCTATCCTCGAACCAACATCCAAATGAGTCACTGGATTATTTTGAAAGACGCGCTGTGCCACCAACAAATCTTGGTGAAAGTAATGCCTCGTCACCTCACCGGCTTGTGAAAACCTGTCGTCAAGACATGGATATGGTGTTCCAAATACGAAACTATTTGCAGCGTGTTTCTGTTGTGTCTTCAGTTGCCAAAAATTCCAGATGTAATATGGAACTCCCCTAATGGCACGAAACGCTTTTAAGACATCAAGACCAAACGTTGCAAGAAGCGCATGGATCATCCGCAATACATGTCTCACTGATCTTCCCTCACGTTTTGCTTGACAAACATCAATAATTTGCCAAATGCTATCGGTCTGGCCTACTCAGGCAGAGCAGGCAACTCGTTTGCACGCATCTATCATACATATGGCCTAACCGAACTTCCTCAAGATAATTCATAACAACCGTTTTGATGGTTCTCACAATACGCAGTGATTTGTCGTGACGAACGCACAACATCTAGAGAACATGGCACAACGCGAACCCTCTGGTCGCCAATGTGGAAATGCGGAGAATATCGAAAATCCCGAAGACATGCTGGCTGATTTTCATGCTCAAGCGTCGTGCACATAAAAAGCTACCGCCCCCACAAGGGAGGCGGTAGCACAAAGACGGTGGGCTGCTTCAACGGCTGGCCCGTCGACTGGCCGTTAGCGGCACAGCCCTCCAATACAGTCTTGCTTCACGAGACCACCTCCTTTCAAACGAGTACCCCGGCCGTCACGACCACTGCAAGATCGTCGCCAGGCTCTTCCTTCTCCGGCCGTCACCAGAGACTTACCCATAATGGTAGTCACTGTTCCTCGATTTGGGGGATCCCAAAAGCTTGAACGTAGAAAGGCAAGGCATCTATAGTGCCGTGAGTCATAGCTTTTTTTCCGAAATACAGACCAATGATTCCTGCCGATTTTCTCCCGACCCCGTACCGACACGAAGAAAAATCTCACCATCTGAAAAGGCGGGGCTTGCATAGCAGTCATCGCCGATTCGGTTCTGAGCAATGAGTTTGTATTCGTCAGGCGTTGCCTCAAAAACAAATGTCTCACCACTCAAGTTCGATACATACAGCAACCCATTACACAAAACTGGGGACGCGCTGAAATTTCCACCAAGCCTCTGTCGCCAACAGACATCACCTGTCTTGGCATTCCAGCAGTACGCCACACCATTATCACTTGCTGCAAAAAGACTCCCTTCTGACACAAGCATGGATGGCTCATAGATCTTGGTGCTATCTGACCAAATCTTTTCTCCCGTTGACGACAGACACACTGTTTCTGTTTCTGGATACCCGCCACTTGCATAAATACAAGTACCATCTGTGACCACAGTGCCACACGTTGCCTCTGCAATACATGGAGTCCGCCAGTACTCTTTACCCGTTAGAGGGTCATAACTGGTTACGGCACCACAACCACTGATAAGGAGCTGATCGCGCCCATCAACATTAGCAATTGTTGGACTCGAATAACTACTCGTATCGCCACGTATGATTCTCCATATAATCTTTCCGGTCTTTGCGTCGAGTGCTGCTATAAAGCCAACCCCCCAATTGTCAGCAGCAACAATAATGGATGAGCCATAGAGGATGGGAGACGGGGCATACCCAAACTTTGAGGTAAATCCGCCAACCTCCTGTTGCCATATCTCACTTCCATCAAGACTGATTGCTGAGGCCAGAATGTTACCCGAGTTTAAGAACGTGGCATATAAGTTACGGCCGTCACTCGCGAGCGTACCGTTTGCATTTGTTCCTTTTTTATGAACTTGCTTTGCTGGAGGAAAACCACCCTGATGCACAGTCTTACTCCATAGTAATTTCCCATTCGTTCGATCATACGCAAAGACATTTTGTGACTCTTCTGTATTATTTGCTGACGCTAGATATACAACGTTCCGGATAACGATAGGTGAACTATGACCGCGCCCAGGAATCGGTGACTGCCAGCGAATGTTGAAACCGGCATCCCATTTCGTTGGTATCTCCTGATCTCTGGCAATACCCGTATGGTCTCGCCCCCGCCAGGATGGCCAATCTTCATCAAGCAGCGCATGCTCTATTGGGGTAATTGATATACCACTTTGCGAAATATCAATTGGACTCACGGCCTGGCTTTGTTGACAACCCGCACTGGAAAAACTGAAGACGACACACAAAAAAATTAGTCTATTCATTGTGAAGAACTCTACGATTGACGACTCCGACAGAAGGCTCACAGCACATCTCAAAAAAAAGCACCTGCTTTGCTCCAACCACGCATTGACCAGACCCCCACTATTTCAATGAATTGAGGTTGTGGTGACAAGGCACTTGATCAGGCAGTCCTTTAATAAATACATCTTGAAACCTCGTCAGGGCACCTCACTCGGCTCGCTGGATGTCGAGAAGAACCCTTCCGCATCTTCAAACCGACTCAGAATCATTTCCAAACGTTGCCGACGCCCTGGCGCAATCTTATCAAGTGGGCTCACTTGATTTTCTTGTCGTGGATCTTTTGTCAGGTCATGAAAATTTCCATTGCTGTCAAGAATGTGTTGCCAATCACGCACCATGCGACATCTGTCAAGCTGGGAAAAAATCCAACTCCTCTTTTGAAACGGGTCCTCGCTGCCTTTCAGACTGGGGATAAATGAGCGGCCATCTCTTTGTGGAGTTTGTGGTGGAGAAACGTTCGCTACTTCAAGAATGGTTGGAAAGATATCCGTGAAATCGACAAGATCCTTTGTAGTCCGTTCACCATGTGTGAGAAATGGAGCACGAACAATAAATGGCACATGCACACCATAATCAGTTTCACATCCCTTTCCCTTGAGGGCAGGTTCACCATGAAGGGCTCCAGCCACCGCAGAGCCGTTGTCGCCTGTGAAAATAATAAGTGTATTTTTTCGAAGTCCCGCTTCATCAACAGTCCTAATCAGGCGGCCAACGAGTTGATCCATATAGGTAATATTGCCAGCGTACAGCTCATACTCTGACTCCAGGTTGCTACCCTTATTAAGCGGAGTCGTGGAGTGTGGACCATGAGCGAGTAACATGGGGTAATAAATGAAAAATGGACTACTTCTCTTTCTTTGAACAAACTCAATCAAGAAGGAATTGATGCTATCTGGACTGTATGGAACACTTTCACGCTTACCGTTTGTCATGAGCGTGCCGCCCCAATATCGCTCGTTGGATTCAGGCTGACTGCCTCCGGTTCCCGTCCACACACAATGTTCATCAAACCCAAGATCCCGGAGCGAGTGTGGCTGATCTCCCAACTGGCTCATTTGCCACTTCCCACCAATGACCGTGGCATAGCCAGCGTCTTGCAAGAGCTTGGGAAAGGCAACCACTTTTGTCCAACGAAGACCTTCACCATCAGCGTGCGGCTGGTTGTCTGGCTGAGTCAATCCATACCGAAAAGGATACTGGCCAGTAAGAAGCGTGACCCGACTGAGCATCCCATGCGGAGTACTCCATGCCGTTTCATATCGAACGCCTTCCATTGATAGCTTATCGATACTTGGCGTATGGTGAGGTGATCCATAACACCCCACCCAGTCACGCCCCACATCATCAGCAAGAATGAGAATGATATTCGGAGGCTCAGCCGACAACACTGTTGTCGCAATGACACACACTGATAACACTGAAAAAATATTTATCATTTTGTGTGAAAGGCCTCACTCTCAGTAATCATGTGAATGAGTTCACGAAATCCAAAATCTTTTTTCTTCAGAGATGTAATTATTTCTTCAACGTCATCGTGATCAGTAAAACTCAATCGACGACCCATTGCATAAATGAAAAGTTTTTCTGTAAGGCATCGAGCAAACTGCTCTGGGCGACGAAGAAGATAATCTTTTATGCCACGCGCGCCTGATACCTTGGTACCATCTGGCAATTCACTTACTTCGTTGATGAGTGACTTCTTCGAATAGCGATCTCTCCATGCGCCAACATGGTCATACTTTTCCATCGATAGCCCAAGTGGATCGATCTTGCGGTGACACTCATAGCATGTTGGATTACTCCGGTGCTTTTCCATCAGTTCACGAATCGTCACAACACCCCGTGTGTCAGGCTCTATGGGTTCGATATCAGGGGGTGGCGGACTTGGTGGTGTTCCGAAAAGATTCTCGAGTACCCATACACCTCTCACAACAGGCTGGGTCTCAATCCCATTTGATGTCGCAGTCAAAATACTGCCGTGCCCCAGCAGACCACCTCGGTGAGCATCTGCTCCAAGAGAAACCTTCTGGAATATATCTTGGCTAACACCAGAAATACCATAATGCCTCGCGAGTTGAGGATTCAGAAAGGTGTAGTCTGAATCAATAAATTCCAGAATGCTTCGATTGTTGTGAAGCACGTAATCAAAAAAGAGATGCGTCTCTTTTCGCATCGCTTCTTCAAGATCATCATCATAGTACGACCGGTTTTTTTCTGGGTCAGGAGGCATATCACCCAGTTTTCGAAGGCGCAACCATTGACCCGTAAAATTTTGCGTAAATGCAGCTGACTTTGAATCTGAGAGCATCCGGCTCACGTGACCTCTTAGCACATCTGGATCAAATAAACGTTGTGCGTCAGCATCTGCGCGCAACTTCTGATCCGGCATGGAACTCCAAAGAAAATAAGACAGCCGAGCTGCCAATTCATGATGCGTCACCCGTCGGCTAGCACCCTTCCCTGGATCCAACTCAGCGAGGTAGAGGAAATGTGGCGATGTTAGAATTGCTCTCACACCATATTTGGCCGCACCCCAGATATCACCATGATTCTCGAAATACGTATGGGCCAGACCAAGATAGGGAACGAGTTCCGTTTCTTGCACTGGTCGACGAAAGGCTTCCGATGCAACACGCACGAGACATGCATCAAGATACTCTTTGTCGTATTGACCATTTGTGGGCTCAGGAAAAAAACGGGCAAATCCGGGAGGTGGCCATTGATCGTAGAACGGTCCTTCGATCTCAATCGAATGCACATGAAGTTCTGGTCCTGACCCAACATACATCTCAGGAGGATTACGAATTGGATAAAGAGCGTCCTTGTTATATTTGGGGAGGACCTTCCGCAGAATTCGCTTAAAGGAGCCCGCTGGACCATTCGCCCAATGGAGATGAAACGTAAAGCCTTTTTCGAGCCAGACTCTATGCTCAATCTCGAGGACCTCGTCATCAGGAATTTCGTATTCTCCGATGATTCGATGGGCTGTCGCGCCCAGTTCACGTGAATCAATAGAAATTGATAAACGCATTGGCTCATCAGATTGATATCGAAGATCTTCATCCTTGTAACGAGATTTTCGCCTCACCGCCTTAGCCGAGCAGCGGATAACATACTCTCCATCAACAGGAACTCCTCTTTTTTTGTCGAGTAAAGGCACGCCCAGTGGCTGACGGAATTTTATATACATTCGCCCTGCCTCTCTTCGGTCATCCTTATCCGCAGAACCATAACCAAGAGGATTCTTTTGGTGGCTGGCTCCAACGTGATAGCGAATCATCTCCGGCCGGTCGCCTGGAACAATTGCTTTATTGACAACCTTGCGAGCCGCCTGAAGGTAATTCCGCAGGAGATAATCAGATGCCACAAGTCCTTCGCCAACGTTGTCAAAACCTTCCGTTGCATCGTCCTCCGGAAATGTTGTTGTGGGATCAAAGTCAACCATCTTCAGTTGAAAGAGATCACGGATGGTATTTCGATACTCAGATCGATTAAGACGACGCATGACAACTTTCCCAGAATCATCCCGCGCCTCGGCTCGAGCCTTAGCTAACGAAGCTGTGAGCAACGCCACAACTTGCCGCACTTCCTCATCGGACGGCTGCAACTCCTCTTCGGGAGGCATCGAAGACAAATTCAGTTGATCGAGTATTTCTTGAAGTGATTCCAGTTCGTTCAGTTTATTAGAATCGCTTGTCAATGCATCAAAACGTCGGTCACCTTGTTGCTTCTGCTTTCCGTGACAACGAAGACAATAGTCATGCAAAAATGACCGAAAACTGGCATCATCATACGGTGAGGCAATCGCCAGACTTGAACCAGCACCAACAACAATTAAGACGACAAAACGAATCATGTAAGTAAATGGTTGAGGTTTGATGAACTTGTCGCGAATGCATCCTGCTGGACCCCTAATTGCTGCAGAATGGTCACAAAAAGATCTGACAGCGGACGTCCATCTCG
>CAXFJI010000019.1:0-16032 GCA_964003275.1 uncultured Planctomycetaceae bacterium | reverse complement strand
CAGGACGGTTTTTTCGACCGTACCCAGCTCCTCCATACGCTGGGTCAGATCGAGCATGCCCCTCACTGCCGTCCCATTGCAGCCCTCGTATGAATGCTTCAGCTGCTTGTATATCAGAATCGAACTGACCATCAGCGTTACACGTTACGAGAGCCATCATGGCAATCGCTGTCTCATAACTTGAAACAAGTGATTCTTGTGGATGAATACCACCGTCAGCCTGCTTGAAGGAGAGCAAATATTTTAATGCTTGTTGTATTTCTTTGGACTGAACAGTAGTTCCTGTTTTGATAAGACTTGTGATAACAAGCCCTGTGATTGCAGGTCCAACTTGAGCAGAGAAACTCCCATCCTCTGCCTGTCCAGTTTCGAGAAGATAGGCAGAGGCTTTTTTAGTAGCAGCTATCCGTACGTCCTCTTCAGCAGCTTGTGCTGATACGGGAAACACACAGCCACATATCAGGAACAGTGTTCCGATTCGCTGATTCATAATGCACCTGAGGAATGGGTGAAACTCAGAATAAATCGCCACCTATTATCCGCTTGTTAGACAATAAAATGAACTTACAGTATACACGCACCAAAAGTTTGTGTACTCAAACTGGCGCTGTCGGCAAGGCACGTGGAAAAGCAGGTACTTTTTTTGGCGGAGGCTCTTGGTCCTGCTCGAGTCTCCATTGCTCCCGCTCATACTCGGAAGCATAAAATGTGAGCCATATGAAAGAGTTTTCACTATCGCAGGCACTACAGTCCCAATGAAAATAATTGTCTGGAATATCTACCTTTTTGACTTGAGCCGGAAGGATGTCACGACGGATGAGACCATACAATTCGCGATCTGAGAGATGGTCTGTAAAATCTAGAACAATGCGCATTGAGTATAGTTGATCGATAATATGCCAAAGCCGTTCGTGAATCTGGTCATCATCAAGTGTGCATGCAGGTTGCAAAGCGAGTGTTGGTTCAAACCAGTGGGCAATGGGAACAAGTGGAGCTCGCTCCCAAGCCAGCATCGATTCGAGGAAACGATTTTCTGATTCAGTTGGGAGGCCGCGAAAGTCGATTTCAAAAATTGCTTCATCGAGGAAAGGCTCAATGGAATCTCGTAACTCAGCGTTACGGATCAAACAATCAACTTCTTCTGGGCCTGGCAAATGTGTGTGAGACATGCATCTGACGATACCCTCACTTCAGCGTCATTCAACAATCAAACACACACTTTTGAGGAGTTTTTTTGGACTTTGGCCGCTACGATCGTTACCAGCCGACGACTTGATGTCGTCGGCCGTGTCGGTGCTATTTGCCAAGTTTATATTGTCCGTCTATTTTTTAGCGTTTTCGTCGCATGGCTCTAAAGCCGTAATCTTAGCGACCCGTCTGGCGTGCCGTCCGCCCTCAAAAGAGGTGTCCAGCCAGGTTCGGATGATTTTTTCCTGTTCCTCAGAACCGATCATTTCAGCTGCAATACAAAGCACGTTGAGGTCGTTATGCCGTCGACTCATTTCAGCTGTTACCTCGTCATTACAGGTAGCAGCACGGATACTTGGCAGTTTATTTGCCGCAATGGCCATCCCCACACCAGTACTACACAGAAGAATACCTCTGTCGGCAGATCCATCACTGACCTGATTGGCAACATCACCCGCAATATCGGGGTAGTCTACGGCATCTTCCGAATGACTGCCGCAGTCAACCACCTCATGGCCAAGACGCTCAAGACAACCAATAATACGGCGTCTTGAGGTCACTCCACGATGGTCACTGCCTATCGCAATCCGCATGTATTCTTCCTTCTGGCTGAGTCAAACTACTTCTCTGGAGGCTTCAGGGGTAGACCAAGTGTATCGATTCTTGATTTGATATGCGCCAATATTTGTTGAGCACATGTTCTATAAGTGTCCAAAGGACCACCAATTGGATCAACAACATCAATTCGGTCGGGGGAAAGTAGCGCTATCCGATCCCGTGCCTCTGGGAATTGAGCAAGTATTGCTGATTTGTGGGATGCAGTCATGGTCCAAATAATATCAGCTTTTTTCACAAGGTCTGAAGTAACTGGCTGACTGTGGTGATGCGATAAAGAACCTCCAAGTTCAGCAACGGCTTCTTGGGCTCGTGCACTTGCACTACTTCCTGCCCAGGCGGCAACACCGGCACTTTCGACAATAACCCCACGTGAAGGAATTTCATCGGCTTTGCAATCAAGTTGATCAGCGATGGTTTTTCGAAAAAGTGCCTCAGCCATAGGGCTACGACAGGTGTTCCCTGTACAGACAAATAAAACAACAAGTTTTGATTTTTGATGAATAACGTCTTCTTTAATCATACCTGAGCGAAGAATAGTGTAACTATGGTTGTCTACCTTAATTATGGTGAATGGATCATGATACTGTACATGTCCATCATTAATGACAAGATCAAGGGCTGTTTTGCTCCGTTCAATTAAGGCCTCAGCCGTTTCTGACAGTGGTTCGTCGAGAACATCTGGTTCTGCGAGAACAATGGGTCCTGCCAACATTCTCATGCAACTGCTGAGTATCGGATGATTTGGGACTCGTAGCCGGAGTTGGCCATTCTTTGTAATAGCTTTTCGTGACGTGTTGTTAAGGCATTGGACAAGGCTCCCAGGGTGGTTGTCATCAACAACCAACGCAACGGGACCAGGCCAACATCGTCGCGCTATTCTTATTCCGATTTGACTAAGACTTGGAGCCCAATCAATAGCTTCCTCTACACTTTTTACACACAGTGAAAGAAGTGGTTCCTCTGTACGATGAGCAACAAGAGAAAGTAATCGTTGAATAGCCTTCGGCTGTCGTGCTGCAGCAGCAACGACATAATCAGATTCTGTTGGAAAACCGACGGTCTTTCCCTCAGCCAATGATTGAACTGCCTTATGCACCACATCACGGGTGTCGTCAGACTCCTGGAGATCAATAATATGAGGATGCATAGGAAGAATAGGTATTTGACACGATTAGAGACTACGGCAAGCAGTCAAGAATTATAAGGTAGGTAATCACGCAGAGTTGATCTCTGAGACAAGAAAATAGCGGTTCTGGGAAAGTAATTTTATGTTAGCAGTTTTCACCTTGTGGATCTCGGGTGAACTTCGCTATTTCTTCACCAAACCCGCCATTCATTTCCGTTGGATTGAGTCAACTTGAGACACTTGTCTGCCCATATAAAGCTGCTCCACATAAAGTCCCTGCTTGTCGGTATTGTGTATCTGTTTGGGATGAGTGCATGTGCAATGGCTCAGTTACCTGCCTCTGATGCAAGTATTTCAGATCAAAATGCATTGGTTCCAGATGGAGCAGGTGATCGCATCGTTGAAGTAAGAATTGAAGGCAACGAGACCATGGATGCCTCAAAGCTTCCTAAGTTGGTGACTCGTGCGGGTCAAAGTTTTGATCCACAGTCGATTGAAGAAGATGTACGAACACTTCATCGCAGTCGAAAATTTGTAGATGTGCACCCCAAGTATGTACGTGTTCGCCAGGGTGTTGTGGTTATTTTCCAGGTCGTTGAGCGACCAACGATACGTCATGTACGTTTTGTTGGGAATGAATGGGTGTCTACTCGAACACTCAAAAAGAAAGGAGAAATAGACGTCGGAGACTCGATGGATGCGTACGTTGTTGAGGAAGCTCGACGACGGGTGGAATCCTACTATCACGAGAAAGGGTATGACGCTGCACGTGTCAAAACGGTTGAAGGCAGTAAGCCCGGGGATAGAGGTGCTGTATTTCTCATTGATGAAGGCATGAGAAAAAAAGCTCTTTGGACAAGTTTTGTTGGGAATACGATTGCCAGTGATGCCCGCTTGCTTACACAGATAAAATCAAAACCAGGTTTCTTTTGGTTGCTTGGTGGTGATATTGATCGCGAAAAAATTGATGCCGATGTGGATACCCTTACGGCGTACTATCGCAGCCTTGGTTTTTTTCAAGCAAAAGTTGGTCGAGAGGTGCAGGTAGTTGGTGGTCCAGGGCGAGATTGGACAATCCTTACATTTGTCATCAATGAGGGCCCACGCTATATCGTTCGAAATGTATCATTTATTGGTAATAGTAAATTCAAGGGTGAATTTCTTTCACGTGACCTAAAACTACAAAGTGGCGAGCCATTTAATCAGACTCAAATGGAGGGCGATCTCAGTCTTGTACGTGACATTTATGGTGGTCGTGGTTTTGTTTTTGCAGATATTCGTGCAGATCCCCGTTTTCTTGAGGAGCCTGGGCAGCTTGATTTGGTGTACAACATCAATGAAGGACAACGATATCGTGTCGGCCAGATCAATGTTCGGATTGGTGGAGAACATCCCCATACGAAGCACAGTACGATATTGAATCGGCTTTCCTTAAGGCCGGGTGATATTCTTGACATTCGTAAACTGCGTAATGATGAGCGTCGTCTCAAGTCGAGCGGACTGTTTCTGAATGAGCCTGCCAAAGGTGAAGGGCCAAGGATTGTCTTTAGTAAGCCTGAACAAACTCAGGAACAAATTGCATCCGACCCAGATAACGGTTTTCGCGGGCAGAGTCCTGATCCAGATACAGAGACAACCGTCTTGAATCTTGTTTTGGAGGGTAATCTCAGTGAGGCCCTTCCAGCGGAACAAGAACCCAGCTCTGCCTTGCTCTCTTCACCTGAGCAACAGAAGGAAAGACCTGTTTCCTCTCAGGCGCCAGTCTGGCGTGGACAGAGTCCTCAGCCTTCACCACAGCAGTGGAGTGGTGCTCCACTACCAGCACCTGGACCAACAGCCCCGAACTATGCATCCCCCATTCAGCCAGCCCCGAACTATTTTGCTCAATTGCCAGCTCCCGGTCAGGTGGAACCTCCGGGAGGCATGGCTCCGGCAGTAGGTTACGGTGGAGCATTACCACCGCCAGCGCCGGGATTTGTGCCTGGACAAGCGCCCGGTGTCCCCCCGAATTTCCCTCAGCCCGGGATCGCTCCGGGTTTTGGTCAACCCATTCAAGTTTTTCCTGGTAATGAGCCGTATGTCATTCTCGATGTTGATGCACAGGAGACGCAAACAGGACGGCTCATGATTGGTGCTGGCGTGAACTCCAATGCGGGTTTGGTTGGCAATATTGTCATCGATGAGCAGAACTTCGATCTCTTTCGACTTCCTACAAGTTGGGATGACATTCGGAACGGGACAGCTTTTCGCGGGGCTGGCCAGCGCTTTCGACTAGAAGCCGCACCAGGAACACAATTACAGCGATATACCGCAACGTTCCAAGAACCGTATCTTTTTGATACACGGATTGGTCTTTCAACAAGTTTCAGTTACTTCACGCGTTACTTTTTTGATTGGGCAGAAGAACGACTTGGTGGCCGCGTAGGACTTGGCTATCAATTTGCTTTTGCTCCTGACCTGTCAGTCAATGTTGGCTTTCGCGGAGAAAACGTTGATGTCTTTCAGCCCCGAGTACTCGTTCCAGACATCCAACGTATGTTGGGCATAAAATCCGTATACGGATTCAGTGCAGGAATTATTCACGACACCCGTGATAGCCCATTTCTTCCAACCCAAGGACACCTTCTAACATTTGAATTTGAACAGGTCATTGGTTCATTTCAGTATCCCCGGGGTGTGCTTGAGGGACGTCAATATTTTCTTGTCAACCAACGGCCAGATGGATCGGGACGGCATGTGCTCTCCATAGGTTCTGTACTTGGTATATCTGGTCCGGACACGCCGGCCTACGATAACTTCTATGCAGGGGGATATAACACCCTCCGTGGTTTTGCATTCCGTGGTGCAAGTCCAACGCAGCAAAATCCAATTACGGGTGCAATCGCTACTGTTGGTGGTCCTTTCCAATGGCTCAATACGATTGAGTACATGTTTCCGATTACGGCAGATGATTCTCTCCGCGGTGTCGTCTTTACTGATTTTGGTACCGTCGAATCTAACGTTTCGATCAACCAGATGCGGGTCGCACCAGGAGCGGGCTTGCGGATCACCGTTCCAGCGATGGGGCCAGCACCTATCGCACTCGACTTCGCTTTCCCTGTTGTATACGACCCACTTGATAGCAAGCAGTTGTTTAGCTTTTTTGTTGGCTTTGCGCGTTAGGGCGGAAGGCAAAAGGTTATACGGATGAAGTCTAAGCAACAAAATCTGAAAAAACGAATACTGGTTATCCGCAATCGATATATCGGTGATACCGTTCTTGCTATTCCTTTTCTTAGAAATCTAAGAAGGAAATACCCAGATGCAATCATTGATGTCCTTGTTGAGCATGGTGCTGGCCAAATTCTTGCAGATTGTCCGTACAAGAATGAACTGGTTGTATGGGAGCGCCCAAAACGCATTAATGATGTGGTTCCAAATTCATTTGCAAACATTGTATCGACAGCACGTTGGATTCGACGACGTCGATATGACCAAACTTTTATTTTGAAACGTTCACTTTCAACTGGTCTGTTGGCATGGTTAGCTGGAATCCCACATCGGATTGGTGCAGTACGGGATGGACGAGGAATGTTCCTGACTCGCAAAGTGCCTTTGCAAAAAGGAAGGCACGAAGTCGAACTGTCCTTTGACCTGCTGAGAGCTGAGGGCATCGCAGTTGACGATGGTCACAACGAGAATTGGGTGTCTGAATCATCCGGCCGAAAAGTCGAGCAACTGCTGGCATCGATACCCCCACAAAAACCAAGAGTTTTTATATCCCCCAAGTCAAGTGACTCAGTGAGGAACTGGCGGATGCCTCATATGGTTGAGGTCCTTCGTTGGCTTATTGAGGATTTTGGATGTGAAGTGTTTCTATGTGGTTCGTTAGCCGACCTTGATGTGCATCAGCAACTCAAGCAGACCCTCGACCCGAACGTTGCATCGCATGTTCATGACTTCAGTCGACAGTGTTCGCTTGGTGAGGTGTCAGCACTCCTCTCACAAATGGATTGTTGTATTGGTGTGGACACAGGTTTGCCACACGTTGCAGCATCATTTGGCGTGCCCATCGTAAAGATCTGTGGACAAACAGATCAGCGTCAGTGGAGGCCATGGAAGACACAATCAATTCTTGTACAACCGCCCAATCATTCGAATGCAGTTATTGATGTGACTGTTGATCAGGTCATAACAGCAATACAGCAGCTCTTTCACAAGGCCCATGTAGGGAAAAAAGCCAGTCGTCGCAGCATCAAAACACTTGACCTGAGAACTGGCATGTACCCCTATCAGGTGCTTGAGTCTCCACAACAAGATCGCGTCAATGCATCCAAAGTGGCAGAAGAAGTACCTCTACCCTAAAAGTGTCTTTGCCCCTTTTACTTTAAGACCATCGAAGGGTTGTGCAAAGAAACACTCATGGATGTGGTGGTTCTTGATGAGACAGCAGTGATATGTTGTCTCCATGCATTCAATGTCAGTCTTGTTGATGTGTATCGTTGAATCGTTGCAGAACGGCTTGCACTGCATGACAGCCGGCTACAAAACCACTTGACCATGCCCACTGGAAATTAAATCCACCAATCCGGCCATCAACATCAAGCATTTCTCCAGCGAAAAAAAGGCCGGGTACAATTCGACTTTCCATTGTGTGAAGCGTTACTTCGGATAACGGTATGCCACCAGCGGTGGCTTCTGCAACAGAAAACCCACGGTCACCGACAATGTCGAGGGGTGTTGCAGTCAATATGCGTACAAGTCTTTTTCTTGCCTCACGAGAAAGATCACCAGTGCATGGAGCTTCGGCTTGCGCACAGAGCGCTTGTGCAAGGCGGGCGGGGACATGTCTGCGAAGAAAGGATTGCACGCCTCGAGACTGTAGATCAATAAGTTCTTGATGAAGATCCTCAGGCTGTTTTTCAGGCAGCCAATTGATCACAAGAGAAACAGAGGGATCGACAGACTTTGCCATGAGAAAGTGACGACTGATATCAAGAATACTTGGTCCTGACAGTCCAGTATGCGTGCAAAGGGTGCTTCCACGACACGCAGTGAGTTGTTTTCCTGAGCGCGCAAGGAGCTTGACTTCTGTCGCGACAGTCAGGCCAGAGAGGTGTGTGATCCAATGCCCGTCTGGAAGGAGAAGCGGTACGAGAGCGGGAATAATTGGTTCACTTAATGAGTGCCCTAAACGCTGGGCTAGTTCATATCCTCTGCCATCACTTCCAGATTTTGGAAGAGATTTCCCACCAGTACACAGAATGACATGATGCGCGGTGAATGTTTCAGAGGGAGTGGTTACTGTGAAAACCGTTCCGTTTTTTTCAAGGCGTGTGACATTTGCTGGGCATCTGATCACTGCTCCATTTTTTTTCACTTCATCAACGAGGGCGTTGAGAACCGTGCGTGCTGAGTCAGACACTGGAAAAAGCTTGCCCGTGTCTTCTCGCTTCAGTTCAACTCCAATCTGACGGAAAAAATCAAGGGTATCAGCGACGCTAAATTGCCTGAGTACTTTTCGAATGGCTGGGGGCGTACTGCCAGCAAAATCGGTCTCGGTGACCTCATCATGTGTGACATTACAACGACCACCTCCAGCAATCAGTATTTTCGCGCCAAGTTTTCTTGCGCCATCGAGGGCAATGATCGAAGCGTGACAATTTGCCTGACGAGCTGTTCTGCCTGCCCAAAGCGTTGCAAAAAGTCCAGCTGCCCCTGCACCAATCACGAGTACATCACAGGACGTTTTTGATGAGTTCACGGATGCATCTGTGTCTCGGGTAAAGACTTCTTGCTACTGTTGACGAAAAGCAAACACACCATGTTTGTTTGCCACAATAATATCTGGTCGGCCATCATTATTAAGATCAGCTGTCGTGACCTGTGTGCCGACACCACTGTCATTATCGATCAAGTGTGGCACAAATGTAGCCTCACCACTATCGTTGCGCTGCAAACCAAACCAGTACAATACGGGTGGTGCATTTGGTTCGACATCTCCACTAATGCCATGAGCCCAACGTCGTTTCCCTGTGACAATATCATCAAGTCCATCTCCATCAATATCCGTCATTGCTACGGCATGTAGTTGGCTGAAAGAAATTCCACTTGGTTGTTCGTCTGGTGTGTGATTGAGGATGATATGCTCACGAAAGGCTCCGTTCTCTTTTTGCTCAAACCACGCAAGGCCGTATCCATGAGCATCAAGACTTGTAATGACGTCACTGCGTCCATCGCCATTTACATCCCGAACATACATTTGTGCACCACCCCGTGCGTTTGGAGGACCAAAAGGACCAGGATGAAATTCCCAGAACGTCGGTGATTCTGAAGAAGGCGGTTGCTCGAACCAGCCATCCTTCGTGAGGATATCAACACGGTTATCTCCGTTCATATCACCTGCGCCTGAGCCATGTGTGTAGCGAAAATACTTTTTATCATTTTCAGGTGATCGTGGCGTGATTGGGTGAAAGGCAGCTTTACTGAGAGGTTGTTGCCAGTCAATCTTGGCAAAACCAAGTTGACCACCTTTCTTATTTCCGTCGCTCGAGTGGACGAAGAGTTCAGGCCGCCCGTCAGCATTCATATCTCTCAGGCCAGGCGATTCACCATCTGCGATATCAAACACGGCATGCTGTGACCAGTACCCTTTGTCGCGTCCTTGTGGATTGACAAATACCAATGCGGGTTTCCCAGGGAGTCCATAGACTAAAATGTCAGACCATCCATCACTATTAAAGTCATAGGTAAATGCTAAGAAGTAATCGGAGTATCCACGCTTGGGATCGTATGGGGTTTTTGAAGGACCAGAAGGATTATTGGCTGGTGGTGTAAATACAACGCGTTCATCAAATTGTGGACCAAACCATATGTTGTTTCCTGCTGTAATGTCAGCATGCCCATCCTTGTCAAAGTCAGCAACAGCACAGCCTTCGGCAACAAACCGTTTTGATATGGTCTGTTTGTTAAAGGTTACGCCAAATGATACTGATGACTGGATGCAAAGCATCACTATGACAGAGCAGAAACGGATCAGCATGAGAGCCTCCGGAAGGTAAAAATTACCAATAATGATGGACAAGCGGATGGATCAATTGCTGATAGACCTCAGCAACAGCCTCAAGGGTCTTTGCAGGAAGAGCCGGTAGGCCGGAAGCCTTCACATTTTCTTGAACCTGACTTGGCCGTCGGCCACCGGGAATCACAGTCGTAACGGCTTCGAATGAGAGAATCCATTGTAGTGCAAACTGAGCAAGTGTAACGCCTGAAGGAACGAGTGAACGAAGTTTTTCGACAGCAGACAAACCAGTTTCGTAATCAACGCCAGAGAAAGTTTCACCCCGATCAAACAGTGCCCCGTCTCGATTGAAAGCCCGATGATCGTCGTCAGGAAAAGTTGTTTGTGACGTAAAACGACCTGCAAGCATTCCACTTGCGAGTGGTACTCGAGCGATCACAGCAACCTTCCGGCGCAGAGCTTCCTTGAAAAAAAGCTCTGACGGTCGCAAGCGGAATGGATTGAATATGATTTGTACGGACTGGAGATTTGGGTATTCAATAGCCTTTATGGCTTCTTCAACCTTTTCAACACTTACCCCATAAAACTGAATTTTTCCAGCTGTGACGAGATCGTCGAGGGCACCAAATACTTCTGGACGGTAGTAAACCTCGGTTGGAGGACAATGCAACTGAACCAGATCAAGACGATCTACATCAAGATTTTTGAGGCTGCGATCTACGAAGGCCAATAGGTTCTCAGCGTTATATCCATCTGCAGTATGAGGAGATAGACGACGTCCAGCTTTGGTTGCAATCCAAAATGGTTCTTGTCGCTCTTTTCGGAGGCGTCCAATCAGTCGTTCAGAAATACCGTCGCCATAGACATCTGCCGTATCAAAAAAAGTTATCCCAGCGTCAAGTGCTGTATGAAGTGCCGCTATGGAGTCCTTCTCATCAGCGCCACCCCATTGGCCACCACCAATCCCCCATGCTCCGAAACCAACCTCCGAAACATCCCAGCCTGTTCTTCCAAATGTTCGAGTTTTCATGCTATGTAGTGTTGCTGAACGGACAGTAGAATTCCACCATGATCGCTACTTCCCCAGAGCACTTCGATTTTCTGTCATGGTCGAAGGATCAACGCGCTTGGCCTCTTGTATCTATCGGCTCACTGCTTGTGCTGAGTGGGGGTATTCATATTATTGTCTGGGCCGTTCTTGGTGGGCCTTGGGAGGGGGCGATTACATGGCGAAAGCCAATTCTATTTGGAATATCCGGAGGCTTGACTGCAATATCGATGGGATGGGTGTGGTCAAAGTTACCGTTGCGAAGACTCGATGGTGTTCTGTCATGGTCGGTTGCGATCGCACTTCTTTTCGAAGTGGCACTCATTGATCTGCAACGCTGGCGTGGTGTTGCCAGTCATTTCAATCGTGCAACGGTTATCGATTCACTTCTTTATGATGGTATGGGTGTGCTCATCCTATGGGTGACCCTTCTTGCAACAGACCTCATGCTCAGAGCATTCCGTCAGAAAATGAAGGCATCCCCAGACATGGTTCTCGCAATTCAGAGTGGACTCGTTTTTCTCGTACTATCCTGTGTACTGGGTATTTGGGTCAGTGTGAATGGTGAGATGCGTATGGAAAAAGGTCTCGATCCTGAGGGTTTTGGTGCTGAAGGCGTACCAAAATTTCCTCATGGAGTGGTTATTCATGCATTGCAACTCCTTCCAGCACTCGCGTGGATGGCAGCCCGTTCTGGATTCTCATTACGATACCGAGAACGACTGATCACATACGCCAGTCGGTCACTGTGGCTCCTACTTTTGTATGCACTGTTTGAGACACTTCTCGGACGATCACGTTTTGATCCGCCGCCTTACTTAGCAGCAATGCTATTCATTGCCATTGCTGGTCTCATGATTGTGAGTGGAATGATAGTTGTGGGATATCTCCGCATGCGATTCGGACAAAAAGGATCCCTTGTCCAAACGTCAGAGGAATAGCCTGAAAAGTATGCTGTCCCCTGAAAGAGCCAGCTAAGAAGGATTCCTTTCAAAAAGTGATTACGTTCACTCAATAACGTGTTTGTGGGCCTCACTGACGAAACTTCGTAGTAGAATTTCCGTTTATCATTATTGGCACTAGAATCATGGTAGCAACTCAACAGCTATCGTCTGCCTTTTCTATTTGGATTTTGAAAAACCGCCCGCTGGAGTATCGTCATTTCAACGACGGCGAATGCACCCATAATGAATCGAAAATGCAAACGAAGAAACACACGGAAGGCGTTTCATGAATTCACGACGGGTTTGCCTGGCTGCTTCGCTTCTCAGCGCAAGCAACTCCGTTACTTCGTCTCTATCGTTATCCTCGTTTCAATAACGTCTGTTGCTTCTGCAGCGATAGCCGGACCCACAGTATCTTCGCCCAGTAATCATTTTGGACATGGCAAACAAACAGTACTGCAAGCAGTGGATACAAATGCCAACTCAAAGTGGTGTGGGCATCACGAGGGAAAACCGGTGCAATGGCAATTGGAACTGTCTGAGGCAACGGCAATCGCAGGCTATTCATTAACCTCTGGAGGAGATGTTCCCTCTCGTGATCCTGATCATTGGGTGTTGGAGGGCTCGGTGAATGGCAAAAACTGGACTCAACTGGATCAACAGGAAAATCAGCCTGAATGGGAAAAACGTCGTCACACCAAGCATTTCCCGATTAACAATCGTGGCAACTGGAGATACGTCCGGTTCACCTTTCAGTTTGATGACTCAACCCACTACCAACTGTCGGAAATCGCGTTTGATGGTGTCTCAATGGAGGGTGTAAAAATGGCTGCCCCCCCAACCATGGAAGAACTGCGCAGCCAAGGTAAAACGTTCTCGAAATACCTTGGTCCTAAGGCGTTAGCAGTACCGGATGGGCCACCGACAGCCAACCTGACGACCTTTCAGCACGAGATCAGACCTCTACTGGAAGCATCTTGTGTGAAATGCCATGGCCCGGACAAACAGGAGGGAAAATTTCGCATCGATGTACTCGATCCGGACATGATCGATGGCGACGACGGAGACTGGTGGGTGGAGGTGACCGACATTATCAGCCAAGGCGAAATGCCACCGCCTGAAGAGGAAGAGGTTGCGCTGGCCGATGGTGATCGAGCCAAGGTTGTCGATTGGATTTCGCAGGAGTTGCTTGTCGCTTCCCAGTCCCGTCGCAGTGAACAGGGGCACACTTCGTTTCGCCGTCTCACTCGCTACGAAACAAGTTACGCGCTTCAAGATCTGCTTGGTTTGCCTTACGATTTCGCCAGAGATCTGCCTCCAGAAACGGAATCCGAGGATGGCTTTCAGAATAGTTCTGAGATGCTCCAGATGACCTCGTCGCAGTTTGAAACCTACCAGGAAATCGCCCACACAGCCCTGTTAAAAGCGACCGTTCGTGGCGAGCGTCCCATACCGGTTCAATACGTCATCACCGGTGCATCAGCCGAGGAAAACTTCCTTTCCAGTGCGCTGAAAAGTATCGAAAACCTCAAAAAGAAAAAGGACATTGATTCCCAGACAAAGCTCGCCAAGGAAGAAGCACGGCTGTGGAAGCCGAATAAAAATGGATCGCATTTCATCAATCTGGCGACTGGACGGGGCTTCTCGACACGCTCTCGTTATGGTCAAAATAGTTTTCATCCTCTCGAGAATCTGGTGGGGGCACCCAGTATTTCTGATTATGTGTTAGCGTTGCCAGTGAACGCACGGCAACTCATCGATCTTGGAGATTTTCTACCAGATAGCGGAACACTTCGCTTGCGTGTCAGGGCCTGGCGTTCCTCGACAGATTCCCCATCGGATCCTGACTTACGCATTAGCTTTGGTTATCAACCGAGTAATAACTCGCACACCTCATTTCCTGTAGGGAAACTCACGATCTCCGCCACAGCAGACCGACCGAAGTTTTATGCAATGGACATCCACCTTGGTGAGATTTCGCGAAACGCATTCCGTGGCAGACATCCATTGGGTAAGGGTGTTCCAAATCCTTCCGAGTATTTGATCTTTCAAAATACCCACCCCGGTGGCTCGGGAGGCGGCATTCATATCGACTGCATCGAAATCATTGCCCCACACTACGCGCAGTGGCCACCAAAATCGCATCAGCGGGTGTTTGCCACCGCACTGAATTCAGAATGGAACCCTCGGGAAATCATCAGCAATTTTATATGTCGTGCCTGGCGACGCCCCGCTACCGAAGAAGAGCTGAATGGCAAGGTGAATTTATTCAATACCATCCGTCCCTCATGCGACGACGCCCAGGAAGCGATGATTGAAGTCCTTGCTACCGTGATTGCATCGCCGAATTTTCTCTACATCGTGCAATCACCAGAGCCGACGAATTTCGAACTGGCCACACGACTGGCCATGTTTCTATGGAGTAGTCTTCCCGATGATGAACTACTTCAATGGGCCGAGATGGGGCGATTGAGTGAGCCAACGATACTTTCTCAACAGGTCGATCGTATGTTGGTCGATAAACGTTCAGACCGGTTTTCTCAACATTTTGTAAGACAGTGGCTAGGGCTTGCCCTCTTGGATTACCAGGAGGTGGAGGAGAACCTTCGCGATGCTATGGGGCAGGAACCTATCGAGTTGTTTGCGGAAATGTTGCGCCAGGATTCCAGCATTCTCGATTTCCTTCATTCGGACTACACGATGCTGAACGAAAAGCTAGCAAACCATTATGGGATCAAAGATGTATTCGGTAGCGAATTCCGACGTGTTAATCTGCAGCCTGAAAGCCGTCGTGGTGGAATCCTTACTCAAGCAGGGCTCCTGACGATGAATGCTGATGGCAAGCATTCGCATCCGCTCAAGCGAGGCATTTGGTTATTGGAAAACATCCTCCATGATCCACCGCCCCCGCCCCCACCGGCAGTGCCAGAAATAGATCTAGCCGATCCTCGCATTCTCGAGATGACCTTGAAAGAACGCATGGCCAATCATCGTGATGATCCCGCCTGTGCCTCCTGCCACAAAAAAATCGATCCCTGGGGAATTGCCTTTGAAAACTACGATGCACTTGGTAGATGGCGGAACGAAGATTCTGTCGGCATACTTTTCAATGGCGATACCTTACAAGGGATGGATGGCCTGAAGCGCTATCTCATTGAACTGCGTCAGGATCAGTTTGCCAGCGCCATGACACACAAAATCACCTCCTATGCCCTCGGTCGCCCTCTGCGTTTTGGTGATCGCATCAGTCTCGAACAGATCACAGCGAAAACCCGACGCGAAGGCGATGGACTCAAGACACTTATTCGTAATATTATTCTGAGTGACCTTTTCAATTCCTGAGTGAACAATCATGCGTACTCAACTTTCTTCATTTGATCGACGAAAATTCCTGCGTGGTGTCAGCGGCTTTGCTCTTGCCTTACCCAGTTTCGAGACCTTTGCCAAGTCGACGGCTGCAGCCAGTCATCCGAAACGACTCGCCTGTTTCTATCAGCCCGATGGCGTGCCTATGCCGCGAGTAGAGGATCCTGCATTTAAGGAATTCAGCTGGTTTCCACACAATCCTGGTAAGAACTTTCAAGTGACCAACAGTCTGCGCCCACTAGAGCCGCTGCGCGATAAATTGACAGTCATTGGTGGGATGTCTCACCCGGCTGTACGCCGCGTACATGGTCACTCAAATGCTGACCAATTCCTGACAGGTGCCGACACCGGCGCTGGTGGTGATTATCAGAATTCCATTTCACTGGATCAATATTATGCAAACGTGATAGGCGATGAGACTCGCTTTGCATGCCTGGTACTCTCAACGGATGGCGGAACCGGTTCACCTCGGGGAGCGCAGACGATGTCGTTCAATCAGGCAGGCCGTCCAATCCCGGCTGAGAATCGTCCCAAGCGAATTTTTGATCGGCTTTTTGTGAGTAACGGCAAAGATGCCGAACGCCGTCTGGCGATCAGCCAGTCTGCGCTGGATGACTTGATGAGTGATGCTCATTCACTACGAAACAAACTCTCGACCCATGATCAGGACACCCTCGACGAATACCTACAATCGGTACGCGAAACCGAAATCCGTGTTGAGAAAGCCCGCCGTTGGCTGGAT
>CAXFJI010000018.1:0-17200 GCA_964003275.1 uncultured Planctomycetaceae bacterium | reverse complement strand
CATCTGGGTCGGTGAGCCATGGCTCTATCACTCCCGCCTTGCTCAAGTCATGAACATGAAACTCATCAATCCAAGGGACGTGGTGGCGTCGGTTGAGAAACTCTGGAGAGAGGATCGTGTGCCGCTTGAAGCTGCAGAGGGATTTATTCGTCAGGTGATTGGCTGGCGTGAATATGTGCGAGGTGTGTATTGGCATTTCATGCCCGAGTACAGAGAACGAAATGCGCTCGGCGCAGAACTGCCCTTACCTGAGTTTTATTGGACAGCGGATACAGAAATGAACTGTCTCCGTGATGCACTTGGGCAAACTCTCAAATATGGATACGCGCATCATATTCAACGACTTATGGTGACAGGGCTTTTTGCAATGATGCTTGGTGTCAGGCCACAGCATGTGCATGAATGGTATTTGGCTGTCTACGTTGATGCAGTAGAGTGGGTAGAACTGCCAAACACACTGGGAATGAGTCAGTTTGGAGATGGGGGTGTGATGGCATCAAAACCGTATTGTGCAACTGGGGCGTACATTGATCGAATGAGTAATGCCTGTCATGGTTGTCGATTCAAACCAAAGGTTGCAATTGGTCCAGAGGCATGTCCATTCACAACGCTTTATTGGGATTTTCTTGCAAGACATAAGAAGATGCTTTCCAAGAACACGAGAATGACCATGCAACTGAGAAACCTTGAACGGAAAACCTCAGCGGATCTTCGAGCTATTCGTCGGTCAGCTGAGGCTTTGCGCACAACCCTCAAAAAGTAGTACTTCCGGCAAGTAAACAGCGTTTTTTGCACGGTTTTTCGTGTTGAAAACACCTTGCGACAGTGGTTCAATCGACCTATCTTCTTCCCCCTCAACCCCCCGTTTTGTCCTGAGGAGGAATGTTGATGGCGATCACCCTCGAGGCGCTGGCCAAGCAGGTGGATGGTGCGCCTGTTGGCGACACAACCATTCGACTCGATGGAGCTGCCACACTCGAGTTGGCCGGTCCTCATGAGATCACACTTGTAGACGCGAAAGAGAAACTTCATCTTTTGCAAAAGAGCGAAGCAGCAGCAGCTATTGTTCCAGCTGGATCAGGCCCGCTCGATCGACCAACGATTGAAGTAGCTGATGTTCATGCTGCTTTTACAACTACAATCATTCACTTTCGTCCTCCCCGAACAACGACCCGATGCGGTGTCAGCCCCATGGCATCTGTTGATTCCTCAGCGTCGCTTGCTGGTGATGTTGATATTCATCCCTTCGCGACAATTGGTAAGCATGTAGAGCTGGGAAAGGGTGTCGTTATCCATTCAGGTGCACGAATTATGGATGGTTGTCGTATTGGTGATGATACCGAAGTATTTCCTAATGCCGTTCTGTATGCAGATACGGTTGTCGGCAAGCGATGTATGATTCACGCCGGCGCTGTTCTGGGTGCAAATGGCTTTGGTTATAAGGTAACAGGAGATGGCTATGCCCTGTCAGCGCAATTGGGATGGATTGAGGTTGAAGATGATGTAGAAATTGGAGCCAATGCAACGATAGACAGGGGCACATATGGCCCAACAACGATCGGCTGCGGCACAAAAATCGACAACCTTGTGATGATTGCTCATAACTGTCAAATCGGTGCGACCAATATGATTTGTTCTCAGGTTGGGGTTGCTGGAAGCACGAGTACAGGTAGTTGGGTGGTCATGGCAGGACAATGTGGAGTCCGTGATCATGTACATATTGGTGAAGGTGCCGTTCTTGGTGCGCGTTCCGGTGTTTCAAATAATGTGCCATCAGGAGTCACAGTATTGGGAGAACCGGCAATCGAACTTCGTGAACGCAAACTTCAATTGGCTGCAATGAGCAAGTTGCCAGAAATGCGAAGGCAGTTGAAAAAGATGGCGGTGAGACTTGAGGCAATCGAACAGGCCACGCATCAAGGGACGGTTGATGGTGATGTAGGCGGAGCAGCGGAGGCGGCATGACAGTGGTCGAGCACCATAATCTTCTTGATGGAGAGACGGTAGGCATTCTTGCTGGGTGGGGTCGTTTTCCAGTCGCAGTGGCAGAAGCTGTTCACAGACGCGGTGGAAAAACTGCGATTCTCTCCATTCGTCACCATGCGAATGCAATGCTACAAGATGTTGCCGATTATCATGGATTCGTTGGTGTTGCTGAAATTGGGAAAGCAATTGATTTTTTTAGGCGAACAAACTGTGATCGGGCCACAATGGCCGGCAAAGTGCACAAGTCAAAACTCTTTGGAAGACATGCATGGATACGGCACTTTCCAGATTGGGTTGGACTGAAAACATTTTGGCCACACTTCATATCTCGTAAAAGTGATAACAGAGATGACTCACTGTTAGGTGCTATAACCAATGCATTTGATGGCGCTGGGGTCAGAATGGTTCCTGCTACAGATCTTGCTCCTGAGTTACTTGCATCCGAAGGAGTTCTTGTTGGTCGGCCTCTTACGAGCCTGCAAGAAGCCGATGTGCTATTTGGTTGGCAGCTTGCAAAAAAACTTGGACAGCTTGATGTTGGTCAGACTGTTGTTGTGAAGAATAAGGCTCCAATGGCTCTGGAGGCTATTGAGGGCACTGATGAGTGTATTCGTCGAGCCGGTCGCCTCTGCGAGGCTGGCGGTATGGTGGTGGTCAAAGTAGCAAAGCCACAGCAGGATTTTCGCTTTGATATGCCAACTATTGGAGTCGGCACGATCCAGTCGCTCCGTGAAGCAGGTGCAACTGTCTTGGCTGTTGAAGCTGGAAAAACAATACTTGTTGATGTTGATGAATTGATTAGCTTTGCACGTCGAAGTGGCATTTCCATTGTGTGCTACTATGACGACGAAGGTCATCCTTCGTTCGATGCTTCAGTAGATGCAGCCTAAATAGCATATACTCATCATTATGAAGAACCACATTCTTTATTATGGCGCAGTAGTATCTCTATGGTTTGTTCCGTGCGTTGCTCAATTGCCCACCAAACCACTGCCAATCGATTCCAAGATTGATCGGTCTCAGGAGATCCCGGCTCCCAAGCCTTTTTACATGGGCCGGCAAATAGCCCAAACGATGCATTACTCTGGTGCCCCATGGTTAATGCGGGAAAGCCGTCAACGAGAGGAAGACTGTCGACAGTTGCTCGAAGCACTGGACATAAAGCAGGGGCAGTCTGTGTGTGACATGGGGTGTGGAAATGGTTTTTATACGCTTGAGTTAGCACGAGCAGTTGGTCCGACAGGCACGGTGTATGCTGTTGATATTCAGCCTCCAATGCTCAAAATGCTTTCTGGGCGCGCAAGTGTTGTAGGCTTTGTGAATATCAAGCCAGTCCTTGGTACAGTGGTTGATCCTCGACTTCCAAAGCAGACTCTTGATTTGGTGCTCTGTGTAGATGTGTATCATGAATTTTCACATCCGACTGAGATGTTGACGAAGATACGGGAGTCGCTTTCGGAGACCGGCCAGTTGGTGTTGGCCGAATTTCGTGCTGAAGATCCAACTGTTCCTATTAAGCCACTGCATAAGATGACAAAGAAGCAGGCTCAACGTGAGCTTCAGGCAAATGGTTTTACGCTCGTTCGAGAGTATGATCGACTCCCATGGCAGCATCTGCTTTTTTTTCAGGTCAAGAAAAATACTCCTGATAAAGAATTGAAAAATTAGTCTGCTGGTGTATCAGATGTGTCATGTGGCGGTAGTCGGCATTCGCCATCACTACAGGATCCGGCAATGGAGAGCCGATAACGTGCGATAAAGGCATAGAGTTTTTTCCAGAGAGGAAGTGATCCTGGAATATGAAGAAGTAGTGCGAGTGGCCACAGTAAGGGGATCTGCCGGGAGAGATAACGAACAGCATCAGCACCGCCTCGAGCGCGTCCATGTGGGTCAACCACATACATCTGCTGCATAAGTTGGTCGTGTGAGATTTCGGGAAAGAGCTCAGACGCTTTTCCTGTGTGAAATGAGATACAATCCAGACGATGCCCTACAGAGAGTGCTTTGAGAATCGCAATTTGACTTCTACAAAAGCGACATTGTCCGTCGTATAAGACGGTATCTCGTGTCGGATGAAACGTTGTCTCAATCATGGCTGGTATGCCCTTTTTTCTACCAGCATTATAGACCGTTGATCAACTATTCCTTGATAAGGGATTTTGGCAATGTTGCAAAGTGAAGGATTGTTACAGCTCCTGCTGAAATAAGTGTCCAGGGAGCCCAATCGGGAGCCATGAAGACGAGAGCATTTCCTCTACCACTGAGTGGGAGAATCGTTGCAGAGTCGATAACAAGTAACTCTATGCCCAGTACACAAGCGAAAATACCTGCTGCGAGAAAAAAACTTTTCCACATGAGTTCGATCAATGCACACCCTGTGGGCGGCATGTCCTTTTAAAGAGCAGTTCCCCGGCCACGAAGAACCTGAAAGCATCATCGACACTCGTCTTGTTTTGGTTCAACGGTGACGTATCTGCGTTGACTGTGCCGATTGTAATGAATGCGAGGGCCCGTCATCATGATGTTGCAATACTATCTTTTGAACGCACGAGAAAATATCACATTTGCTGGTCATGGCGAGAGACTTAGGAGGTCCCGCCGCCTGCATCATTTTTATTTTGAACAGATGAGGATTCGGTTCCATCGTTTTGATTTTGGGCCGATCGTGCCGCGCGCCGTTCCCCAGTTGTTCCAGGAACAATTTGTGGTGATCCGATCGAAGGCTCGATGATTTCCTTAAGTTCATCGCCATCTATTACTTCACTTTCGATAAGCCGGTTCGTAATAGCTTCAAGAGCAGTACGTCGTTCTTCAAGAATACGACGCACCTGATTCATCAGAGTGTCGACAATACGCTTCACTTCTTCGTCGATTTCACGAGCAGTTTCCTCGCTATGTGGACGAGCGCTTTGTACCTCAGAGGATGATCCCACAAGAAATGGTGAGCGAGGGTTTTCACGATACGTCACGCGACCAAGGCGACTCATTCCATAGTCCATCACCATAGATCGTGCAATTTCACTTACCCGTTCAAGGTCATTTTGAGCACCTGTCGAGACATCATCGTAAATCATTTCTTCTGCAATCGTTCCCGCAAGAAGAACTTGAATACGGCTTTCGAGTTCAGATTGAGTGTGAAGGTAGCGATCGTCTTCAGCACGTTGCATCGTATAACCAAGAGCAGCAAGCCCCCTGGGAATAATAGAAATCTTGTGCACGGGATCTGTATTTGGGAGTGAGAAAGCAACAAGCGCATGAGCCGCTTCATGATACGCAACACGCTTCTTCTCATCTTCGTGGATCACACGCTTCTTCTTCTCAAGTCCTGCGGTGACTCGCTCAACTCCTTCATTGAATTCATCCATGCCAACACTTGATTTGTTATTGCGAGCTGCCAGCAGGGCAGCCTCATTGACGAGATTTGCAAGATCGGCTCCTACAAAACCAGATGTAATTCTGGCAATTTGAGCAATATCCACATTCGGATCGAGTTTGACATTGGTTACATGAACACGAAGGATGGCTTCTCTTCCACGAACATCCGGCCGGTCAACGAGAACATGGCGATCAAAACGACCAGGCCGGAGGAGAGCAGGATCGAGCGTCTCCGGTCTATTTGAAGCTGCAATCACAATCACACCAGAATTACTTCCAAAGCCATCCATTTCAACGAGGAGTGCATTCAATGTTTGCTCGCGCTCATCATGCCCTCCTACCACACCACTCCCACGAGTTTTTCCAAGTGCATCAAGCTCGTCAATAAATATGATGCAGGGTGACTTAATAGCGGCCTGTTGAAACATATCTCGTACTCGAGCTGCACCAACG
This sequence comes from uncultured Planctomycetaceae bacterium, assembly GCA_964003275.1. GTDB lineage: Bacteria > Planctomycetota > Planctomycetia > Pirellulales > UBA1268 > CACORA01. Next base: position 11,386 of record CAXFJI010000018.1, on the reverse strand, counting down.
CCAACAAACATCTCAACAAAGTCACTTCCAGAGAGACCGAAAAACGGTACACCAGCCTCCCCGGCGATCGCTTTGGCTAATAATGTTTTTCCAGTTCCTGGAGGGCCAACCAGTAACACACCCTTTGGGATGTGACCACCAAGGACCTGATATTTTTCGGGGCTTCGTAGGAACTCAACAACTTCTCTGAGTTCCTCGACGGCTTCGTCAATCCCAGCAACGTCATCAAATGTTATCCCCAAATCTTCCTGGGCATACATTTTTCCACGACTGCGACCAAAAGCCATCGGACTTCCAGCACCGCCAACCCGACGAATCATAAGCCAAAAAATTAGTCCAAAAAGACCTGTGATGAAGAGCATTGGCATCCAACTTCGCCATGGGCTTGGTGGTTCTTCATAGCTGAAAGGCACTCCGTTTTCTGCAAGGAGCTTGGAAAGTTGTCCCTCAGAGTTTTCACTCGGTAATTTGGCAGTTCGAAAACGTCGCAGGTCACTCTTCGGAGTAAGGCGTTGTTCTGGACCATCTGGCTCCGATTCATCACGACTGGATAAAGGGAGTTCTCGAACAGTTCCAGACACTTCAAAAGCACCAATCACAACGTCTTGAAGATCACTGTAGCGGTTAACTTGGAGATTACGACCACTTCCACGAGGAACTTCGATAAACCGGGGAGAGGCGGTTGGATCAGCTTCACTTCGACCCGTCGCCCGGATGAGCTTTTCAAGATCACTGTAAGAAAGATCGACGTCTCCGGTTGATCCAATCAGACTCACCACAAACAAACCAGCAACGGCTGCAGCGATGAGTGACCAAACAAGATTGGACCCTCCAACTGATGATCGGCGATCGCCACTTCGTTTTCCTGTATTATCGCTTTTTTTTACCATGAGGATCTCTGAGAAACGGTTCTAGAAGAAAGCTTATTTTGAGCGGGTTGTTGGCCAACGTCCGGATCTAGCATCCTACGCAGGAAAAAAGACTACGACAAATGCCCGGTTGAATTTCTTCGTGTGGAAGTTTCATACATTAAGGCATAAAATCAGCACACCTATTATAACAGTCATTTCATCTTTTGCCGTTGAGCCACTGCTTTTGCCGCGGCTTCCCTCGTGTCACCATTACCACTTACTTCTGATCGTGCGCCATCCGGACCACCGCTCAACGTAGCGGTACTTGGTTCAACAGGCAGTATTGGTACGAGTACCCTCGATGTTATTGCATCTTCTCATGGACGTTTTGCAGTTTTTCTCTTAGCGGCCCACAGAAGTGTAGAGCAATTAATCAAACAAGCGCATGCATGCCACCCAAAGTGGGTCGTGGTCATTGATCCAGAGGCAGGCCATTCCATTGATACACATTCGTTACCATCAGGAACACAGTTAGCTATTGGGCCAGAATCACTCGACGAACTTGTACAACATCCGGACATCGACCGAGTGGTTTCCGCGATCGTGGGATCTGCAGGCTTACGAAGTACATGGGCAGCCCTTGAGGTTGGAAAAAATGTTGCCCTCGCGAATAAAGAAACACTTGTTACGGCTGGGCCATTGGTGACACAACTTGCGGAAAAGTCTGGAGGTACAATTGTCCCAGTTGACAGTGAACACTCAGCGATTCATCAAGCCCTGCGATGTGGCAATGCTTCTGAAGTTTCTCGCATTGTTCTCACGGCGAGTGGAGGTCCGTTTCGTTGCCGTCCGGTTGACACACTAGGAGAGGTCACGCTCGAAGAGGCGCTCAAGCATCCTACGTGGACAATGGGTCCAAAAATCACAATCGATTCTGCAACAATGATGAATAAAGCGTTAGAGTTGATTGAAGCAAGGTGGCTCTTTGGACTATCTGGTAACAAACTTGATGTTGTGATTCACCCTCAATCAATTGTCCATTCCATGGTTGAGTATGCCGATGGATCGGTGATTGCCCAACTGAGTCCTCCCGACATGAGACTTCCGATTCAATATGCCTTGGCTTTTCCCGAACGTTTTGAGTGTCCTGCTCCGAAGCTGGATTTCAAACAGCATTTTTCACTGGACTTTGAGCCTCCTGATCCAGAACGGTTTCCTGCAGTTAATCTTGGACACGAGGCGGCCACACGAGGAGGTACATGTGGTACCGTACTCAATGCGGCAAATGAAGAAGCGGTTCGGATTTTTCTTGATGGCGAATTACGATTCACTGATATTACTACGATATGTAGAAGGGTGCTTGATGAGCATCCTTTTTCACAAAGTCCATCTCTTGACGAAGTTCAGCGTCTTGATGAATGGGCCAGACAGGAGGTTATGAAGTGGACATGTGTCTGATGATATTTGGGATGTGTTTGTTTGCGGCAGAATCAGCGGTTCCATGGATTCTTCAACCCTCAAGTTGGGGAGTGATCCTTCAGGTTGCTGGAGGTCTTGGCTTCGTCATTTTTGTTCACGAGTTAGGCCACTTTCTTGTAGCGAAAGCATGTGGTGTGAAATGTGAAAAGTTCTATCTTGGTTTTGATATCGGTGGCATGAAACTGATGAGTTTCCGGTGGGGTGAGACCGAATATGGAATCGGGGTATTGCCCTTGGGTGGCTATGTGAAAATGCTTGGTCAGGACGATAATCCAGCTGCCGCTGCTCGTGAGGCCCAAAGGGCTCGTCAGGCTGACTTTTCCGGTGATCTCCCGCCTGAGCCCACAAGTGAACCACATCCTGCTTGGGATCCACGAAGCTACCCTGCGCAAAGTGTGCCAAAACGAATGGCAATCATTTCTGCAGGTGTGATTATGAATGTCATCTTTGCGGTATTCATGGCAGCACTTGCATTTGGTCTTGGGGTTGAGGAGATGACCTGCGAGATTTCGAGCGTACGTCCTGGGGGGGCAGCGTGGAGAGCCGGTCTTCGTACAGGCGATGTCATTACTGAGATTGGGAATCGTAAAAACCCGATTTTTTCAGATCTTCGGAATGGGGTTACGTTGGGAAATGTTGAGAAAGGTGTAGCCTTCAAAATTCACAGACCTTCTGATGACACAACACAATCTGTCGTCTTGCACCCAGACACAGATCTTGGTGTTCCAACGGTTGGAGTGACCAGCCCTTTTTCAGTTTCCTTGCCAGATGATATTTCACCCCGGCTGCCAGGAATGGCTGCAGAGGCAAAACCACCTCTTGCTGCTTCAGATACCATTCGTGCAGTGAATGGAAAGTCTATTTCTACGTACGCAGAACTAATTGCAGAACTCTCTCAAACACCATCAGAAGATGTTACGGTGACGGTAGGGCGTGATGCACGTGGTGCCTCAGAAGTGGATATAACCATTCCTCCACAGCAAAGACGTTCTCTTGGAATTGTAATGGTTGCTGGTCCGGTTCAAGCCGTGCAGGCTGGGTCTCCAGCTGCTGAGGCAGGCATCCGCTCAGGTGATCGTATTACGGCACTCAATGGGAAACCCATTGTGGATGTGCTGGCACTGGATAGCATGCTGAGAAATATGACTGGCGAAGAGGTAACGCTTGATGTGACTCGGGATGGAGCAGAGTCATCCTCTCTCACAATCAGTCCTCGTACTGTCACATGGATTGAGGAACCACGTTGGCCAGCCAGCCCAGTAGCTATTTCATCTCTTGGCCTAGCCCTATCTGTAGAAACAACAATTGCACATGTGCAATCGGATAGTCCGGCTGAGGCGGCTGGGGTCAAAGCAGGTGAAAAAGTGATTCGTGCACGATTCATCGAACCAGATGAGGACTCCGAATCCGAGCAATCAGGCCTTGAACTATCGGAGGAATCACCAAGTTGGCCGTACGTGATGGCAGTTCTCCAACAGGTTACTTCAGATGCACGGATTCAATTGGTGGTAGAGGGAACAGATGGGCTGGCACGAGATGTAGAATTGGATCCAGCGCTACTAGAAGACCAGTTTGTTGTCGACAGAGGGCTCGTTTTCAAGCCAGTTTACAAGCGAGTACAAGCGAGTACATGGGGTGTTGCTCTTGCGAGTGGTGCACGCAAGACAAAGGAGGACCTATCTTTGGTGTATCGCTTTTTGGGTAAATTGACGAGTAGTCAAATTAGTCCACGGTTGCTTGGTGGACCAATCGAAATTGCAAAGCAGGCCGGCCGATCGGCAGAAGAAGGCTTTGGGAGACTTTTGCTCTTTTTGACGATGCTCAGCGCAAATCTCGCAGTTGTAAATTTTTTGCCTATCCCCGTTCTTGATGGAGGGCATATGGTGTTCTTAGTGTATGAGTTTGTGAGAGGAAAGCCTCCAAGTGAGAATGTCGTTGCCGTCCTGTCGTATCTTGGCCTTGCCTTGATTCTCTCGCTCATGTTCTTTGTTTTTGGACTTGATCTGGGCCTCATTCCAAGGCGTTAGCATTGGATATTACTGTTTTTGATGTTGTTGGCACACTCATTGTTCCATGTCCTCAGGTGAGTCATGTCTACATGGAATGTGGCAAACGACATGGCATCGATATCGCAGAAAGTGAGATTGCAGAAAAATTTTCAGCCGCGTGGCGTCAACAGGACGTCATTGACTCGCTTGCGGAACTCCCCTTCAAAACATCTGAACATCGTGAACGGGAACGCTGGCGTCTTATTGTTGAGGATGTTTTTGATGGCCACCCTTCCAGTCGATTGATTTTTGATGAATTGTGGTGTCACTTTGCCGACCCCTGTTCGTGGCGTCCGCTCGAAGAGGGCATGCAGAAAGTGTCAGAGGTAGAACAAGCCGGTGGGTTAATTGCTTTGGCAAGCAATTTCGATTATCGACTGTTTCAGATTGCGAAGTCCATGTATCCACTAACGAGCGCGAAGTACGTTTTCACTTCTTCTGAGTTAGGATGGAGAAAGCCCGCCATCAATTTTTTTCGTGCCATTGAGCACCGACTCGGCCGACGGCCTGAGGAACTCACTCTTGTTGGTGATGATCCAGAACTGGATATTGCGGCGGCGCGCAAGGCCGGCTGGCATGCTCATTCAATCGCAATAACCTCCTCGTAGAGAGTATCATGATATGGAGACAGGGGCTCGAAGTCATGAGACTCTTCGTGTGTGAATAGTGCTTAAAATGTTGGGGTCGAATGATGTCAAACAAAAGGCAGTCATCAAGTAGTGACGTCACTGCTTTCCATTTTGCCCGTGGAGAGAGTGATCCAGGATGGGTGCCATTAGATACCAAGTTGGGGGAAGGGCTTGAGCAACGATACTACATTGGTCATGAAATTGGCCGCGGTGGGATGGGTGTAGTGTATGAGGCTTGGGATTTGCACCTGCAGAGGTCTGTGGCAATCAAACTTATGGATGAGGCGCAACGCGAGCGTTCTGGAGGAGTGCAGCGTTTTTTTCGAGAAGCCCGAATCGCAAGTCGTATAGAACACCCAGGGATAGTGCCGATCTATGAATTTGGTGTGACGTCAAAGCATGAGGCATTTATTGTCATGCAGTTACTCACAGGACAAACGTTCCGACAGGTTTTAGCAGAGATACAGGATCGAAATAATGCACTTCCGTCACTTGTCTCACTGTTCTATGACGTGTGCCAGGCCATCGCAAGCGCGCATGATGCTGGAGTTATCCACCGAGATCTAAAGCCATCCAACATCATGGTGGCTCCGTTTGGAGTTGTCACTGTCATGGACTGGGGAGTGGCAAAGACAGCCGAAAATGATGTGCAGGATAATGAGGACACAACAGCCCCAGTGACACGTGCCAGTGTTGATGATACCTCAGTGAAAACACAGACAAGGGCAGGGACGGTCTTTGGTACGCCATCATATTTGGCTCCAGAACAGGCCCGTGGTGAGTTGGGGAAGGTGGACTGCCGTGCTGATGTGTTTGGTCTTGGCAGTATTCTGTGTGAAATCCTTACAGGCTCTGCGACATTTGTTGCTCCAGATTCGGATGCTCGATGGCAACTTGCAAAAAATGGGGATACAACAGATGCATGCAATCGTTTAGATCGTTGCGAAGCTCCTTCAGCTCTCATCACACTTGCAAAACACTGTTTGTCTGTTGATCCACACGATCGTCCAGCGGATGCACGTGCTGTGGTTGATAGGTTATCAGAGTATTTTGAGTCCGGTCGAAGAAAAGCCGAATATGAGCTACTTCAGTTTTTTGATCTTTCGGTGGATCTCTTTTGCATCACAACGGTAGATGGACGTTTGAAGCGAACAAATGAAAATTTCCTTCAACAGACAGGACTCAACCAAGATATCCTCACCTCTGGAAAATTTATTGATTTTGTTCATCCAGATGATCAATTGCAAACACGTACGGAATTTGAAAAGCCTTTTGACTCAGGTGTATCACATGTTTTTACAAGTCGCTTCATGTGTGCCTCTGGAGGATATACATGGCTTGAGTGGAATGTTCGTAAAGCTTTTGATGAAGGAGAAATCTATGTAGCTGGCCGTGATGTGAGTGACAGAATTGCGGCAATTGAACTCAGAAAAGCAATGGAGCAGGAGCGAGCAAAACTTGCAGCGTTTGGAGCAGCCATTGGATTATTTCTTACATCGCATGGTGCACTACAGGAGCGTATTCAAAGCGTTGTTGAAGAAGGGGTTTCACAACTAGATGTTGTGGCCATGGAAGTTTGGAATCTGAATGACAATGGGGCAGTGCTGCAACTGTTAGCGTCTGAGGGTCTGACGAAAGCATCGCATGCGGGGTGCAACGATGTGAGATTTGGGCAGGGAACGATAGGAAAAATTGCTCAGTTCCGTCAGCCGCTGCATGTGGAGAAGAGCAGTCCAGAATGGGAAAACCTCAGCATTACAAAACTACTGAATCACAATGGCATAGTAAGTTTTGTTGGGTATCCCCTCCTCATTGCGGATCAGCCGGTAGGTGTATTGACGATTTATGATGACAGTCCAATATCGGAGTTACTTGTAACGGCTATGAGTGGTACCGTGGCGAGTCTCGCCTTGGCGATCAAAGCAGGTGAGATTGAGTAGGTTCAAGTGAAGAAAGCAACTTAGTCTGTACGGCACATACTACGAAGTGTTGTGTAGTCAGTCTTTCCAGTTCCAAGAATCGGAATTGTGTCGAGGTGACGAACCTCATCAAGCCGCATGACCCCACGTAGCCCATCTGACAAGAGTATTTCCGAGGCCTCACGAAGAGACAGTTGCTGTGTTGTAAAGAGAACAACATGTCGGCCATTTTCAGTCTCAATGCCTTCAACAGCTACCTGAGGGCCATTTTCATCAGCAGGAAATCGTTGTTGGAAAGGGGCCTCAAGTGCCGGGAGTGAGATCATTTCCCCACCAGCTTTGAGAAAGCGTTTGAGTCGTCCACGAAAACGGAGATAGCCGTCCTCTTCCTCAGATACAAGATCTCCTGTTCGATACCATGTTTTCCCATCAGATTCTATAAATGGTGACGGTCCGTCATAGCGATGATATCCATTGAAAATTGAAGGACCACGAACAAGGAGCATTCCTGTCTCACCCTTCGCAACCAACTCATGTGTCTCCTGATGAACAAGTCGTGCCTCTACATGTCCAACAGGCAAGCCGATACTTCCACGTTTTGTTTTTTCAAGTCTGTTTGCTGCAACAACAGGTGAGCACTCAGTAATGCCATAGCCCTCTAAGATCACGGCTTCAGGAGCTTTCTCTTTGCAGAGATCAAAAATCTTCTCGGGACATGCCTCAGCACCAGTGATGATCTTCCGAAGACTTGCTAGTTCATTACCTTGGCATTTCGTCAGGATGTAACTGAGAAAGGTCGGTGTTGTAAAAAGCAGGGATGGTTGATATGTCTGAATGAGGTGAACGAGACCAGTTGCATCCGTTGGGTCCGCATGACGGACACTACGAATCCCAGCGAGTTGGGGCAACAAGACATTGCCCGTGAGTCCGAAGGAATGAAACGGGGGTAAAAAACCGAGCAGAGAGTCGTGTCGATTTGGTTGGAGTACATCAAGGCTATCAACAATATTTGTAAGTAGATTGCGATGCGATAATGGAACGGTCTTAGGGGTACTTTCTGATCCGGACGTAAAAAGAAAAACAGCTGGATCATCTTCACATTGAACCGGCAATGCGTGTAGTTTTTGTCTCGGAAAGAACATCAGCGAAACGAGACGTCGAAGGGCCTCAAACTTTCCGATGGTCTTCTTCAGGTCCTCAAGAAAAATATACTCTGCTCCTGCGGAGTCAATTCCAAGACGATCGATAAGTTTTCTTGATGTAATGATCCTCTGTGTATCAGTGACTTGAATCCCATGAGCCATATTGGCTGGACCTGTCGTCCAATTCATCATGACTGGGATTTTTCCTGCAAGATGAAGTCCAAAAAACACAAGATCAGCAACAGCGCTGGCTGGTAACATGACACCAATATTTTTTTCTTTGTATGAAGAAAAACGCCTTGCCATGAGATCGGCTCCAACTAAAAGCCGACGATAGGTCAGCGCCCCAGAAACCTGATCAGCTGTGGCAATTTGATTTGGTCGTTCAATCACGCGTTGCACAAATGCCTTGGCGACGGTGTTTCCAAGGAGCCAGGGTTTGTTTGGGTTATTCGGAGCGCCTATTTCTTTTGCACAAACAGAAAACCAGTGTTGTGGTACGGCAAGCTTCGAGGACGTTTCGTCTCCAGCAGGAAGCTTTCCGTCAGCAAGAGCCCATAATTGACCCAACGTACTGGCAACAGAAGTTGACTGAAATCCAAATTGTTGCTCGATCCGAAGAGCCAATTCCATGCGATCGAGACTATCCAAGCCTAAGTCCTCAAGGTCAGTGCTAGCAGACTTTTCGCTCTCAGAAAGATCTCGCTTAAGAAATGAGGCAACCAGATCATTGACGAGCAGGATCGTATTGTCATGTATCTGTGACTCATCGATCTGAACCGAATCAGCTGACTTAAAATGTCCTTCTTTGGGACCAAAGAAATAGCTATAGCGAACGAATGTGGGTTCTTCACCATCATTATCCGTGGCTGTATTCGTATTGAACCAGTTTTCTAGAAATGCATTGAATACCTCTCGTGAGTCTAGGGGAAAATGACTTCGATGCTTTATCTCGACATGCAGGTGTACCTTGCGACGCGGAAGAAAAAAGAAACATGCAGCACAAAGCCAACCCAAAGCGCGCAAGACAACTCGCGGGAGATTTGGGAGTGAACCAGATTCAGCACAGGAAAAGAGACTCCCCCAGATTCCACGAGTGCGAATGAGCACGACTGTAAGGTCAGGACACTGCGTCAGAATCTCATACACCACGCGTGCTGATCCAATAACTTCTCGGTTGCCTCGTTGAAGACGGCCAGAAGGATAAATCAAAAAACTTTCATGCTGAAGGACACCGTGGACTACTTTATCAATAAGGTCTTTTGTTCGTGAAGCTGCTTCACGGCTTTGTGCAGACATTTCAGGCACCTCAAATGCTTGCACAAGTTTCATCAGCGGAAACAAGAAGGGAATACGGTAAGTACCAGAGTGAACTAGCGGACGTACAGGCTGCCCAAGGTTGATATGGGACATGACGATCGGCGGGTCAATGAATGCAGAATGATTAGGAAGAACAAGAACCGGTCCCTTAAGGTGCTTGAGAGCTTTTGTCCCATCGGCTGAAATGGTGTACCTCAGACGAAGAATGAGCCAGACAATCGACCAAAAAATTCTATTTATAAAGAGCACAAGAAAACTTTCTTTTTGGAAGAACAAGAAAAGAATACTTCACTATTTTTTTTCTTGCCGAGGTGGAGTAAATGAAATAATGAGATCACCAGGTTCTGGATGGCTTTTTTCAGTAGTTGTTCGAAAAAAAAGCTTTCCTGAGGGTTTTTGCCAGAACAGGACTCGAGCTCCCTCGACTCTGTTTTCAATATAATTGGTGTACGTAAATTCATCCGTAATTCGCGTTGCTTGGAAGACCCATCCACGAATGTGATCAAACTGAAAATCAAGAATGCGTAGTTCAGGATCACTCGTTAGTTGACGACCACCAAGAGTGAAACTCAGTGACTTTCGTTCGGTCTGTTCACGAATGGTGGGCACTTCAAAGACACTTGCTCTACCAATCTCGGGGCCAAGATTTGTGCATACCAATGCGTTGTAGGCGTCATTTGATGTTGCCGCAATGACAGCGGCAAATCGCTTTACATCCAGATCATAGTGAGCATCCTCAGACAAGACCTCTCCAAAATAGATTGGTATTCCAGCGAGACGAGCTTCTCGGAGTCGACTCCATGCAGTATCCGCCAACATTACCGGTATCTCAGCGTCTTTGAGTGTCTCAGCTAGTGCCGTCAGTACAGGTGATCCACCAACAATGAGCACGCCGGGCTTGGTTGCGGTAGTCAGTCTTAGAAACCGTGCAAGTGGATCTAGTGTAAAGCCATGAGCACATACCGTAGCAACCACCACAGCAAATGTGGAGGCAATCATTCGGGGAGCATCTTCAACACCGTTGTCCAACAAGGCGGCACCAAAAAGGCTTGAAACGGCGACAGCAACAATCCCTCGAGGGGCAATCCAGCCAACAAAAAGCTGCTCTTGAAAAGAGACCCCAGCGCCCCATGTGGCAATGAAGACGGCAAGTGGTCGAATAACAAACATGACGAGGATCACAAAAGCAAGCACATGTACATCAAGTGAGCGTATGGCTTCTACATCAAGAGCAGCTACGAGCAATAAAAATAAGCTTGAGACGAGAAGAATAGTGATCGTCTCTTTGAACCGCCGAATTTCAGTGAGGCTTGCAATACGAGAGTTTGCCAGACGAATTCCCATCACCGTAACGGTTAGTAAACCAGCCTCTTCAAGCAACATGTTGGTGAATGTGCTGGTCATGATCACGGCAGCAAGCAGAACAGGTGCTTTGAGATATTCCGGTACATATCCGCGTGTGAAGGACCACTCAATCATTGAACCAGCAAGATAGCCGCCACAGGTAGCAACCCCCATTCCGATCAAGAGTGTCACAACAAGATGATTTGCTTCATAGGCGCCATTGAGCACAAGAAATACTTCAAAGGCAATGACTGCACACAGCGCACCCAATGCATCATTGACGATTGCTTCCCATCGAAGAAGTGAAGCTGGTCGAGCAGCAAGGTGTGCCTCGCGCAGAAGCGGCATAACCACCGTCGGTCCAGTTACCACGAGAATAGCACCAAGCACAGATGCTGTTGGCCACGATAGGCCAGCAACAAAATGAGCCGCGAATGTGGTCATGATCCAGACGAGTGGACCTCCTAGAAGAATGAGTCGCCGTACGGCCGTGGAGGTTTCTCGGATTTCAGCAACATTGAGGGTTAATCCTCCCTCAAACAGGATGATCGCTACAGCAATTGAAACGAAAGGACGGTAGATGGCACCAAAATCATCAGTTGGTTGAATCCATCCTGTGCATGGACCAATGATACATCCACCAAGAAGAAGCAG
>CAXFJI010000017.1:0-17207 GCA_964003275.1 uncultured Planctomycetaceae bacterium | reverse complement strand
TCCGGCGGCACCGAGTGCTTTTGAAAGGGTGCCGACCCGAATGTGTACACCATCCTGTGTGTTCGTTTTTTCGATAAGACCACTGCCGTGTTTACCAAACACACCAGTTGCATGTGCTTCATCAACGAGGAGCATCGCAAAATGCTTCTGGGCGAGTTCAGCGAGGGCGGCAAGTGGGGCGATCGTACCATCCATTGAAAAAAGAGAGTCGGTGACAATTAAGCGTCGACGAGCGGCATGCTGTGAGGCCAACATGGCATCCAGTTCAGACAAATTACGATGGCCATAAATCCCTACGCGGGCCCTTGACATTCGGCATCCATCGATGATGCTCGCGTGGTTTCGAATATCACTCGCAATAAAATCCTCTTGACCAGTCAGTGCAGCAATCACAGCGGTATTGGCAGCAAATCCACTTGGAAATACTAAAGCGGATTCAGCCCTAAGAAGATTGGCGATAGCAGCTTCAAGACCGATATGCGTTCGTGATTGACCACTCACAAGTGGACTGGCTCCGGCACCAAAGCCTTCGGCACACGATCCCCTTGCAGCAGCTTTCGTCAATCGTATATCACCGGCATAACCAAGGTAGTCATTCGCCCCGAAATTGATTAACGATTTTCCATTGAGGCAGACTGCGGCAGCTTGTTTTCCTTGACGAACACGATGTGGTCTTTCAAGGCCTGATTGTCTCAGAAGCGCTAAATCCTCATCGACCCAGTTGAGTACATCTGGAAGGACGGTGGCTGTCTGAAGTGCAGATGATGATTCAGAATTGTCGATGCGGCATGTCATAACAAGTATTGTAGATCCGTTATGTTCTCAACAAAGAGAATACTTTTTAGACCCCCGCTAGTTTTTCAATTGTTCGATATTGTGATGGTGAAACAGGTGTGACAGAGAGTCGACTGCCTCGCTTCAAGAGCTCCATCTTGGAAAGTGCCTTGACAGACCGAAGTTCATTGAGTGGTATTTCACGAGAAAAAATGCTGACTAACCGTACGTCAACCATCGACCATACAGGATTATCTATTGATGCTTTTGGATCGAAGTACTTGCTCTTTTTATCCCACGCTGTGGAGTCAGGGTATGCCTCGCGTACAACCTCAACAATGCCAGCTGCCGCAGGAGGCTTGGCATTCGAGTGATAAAAGATGCAGCGGTCACCTTTTTTCATAGCACGTAGAAAATTCCGAGCCTGATAGTTGCGAACACCTTCCCAGCATGTCTTTTTCCCCTTTTCTTTCTTGAGATCATTGATTGAGAATACAGATGGTTCGCTTTTGATTAACCAATATTGCATGTTGTGTACTCCTTGGAGTGGACGTGAGTTATATTGTCATCTGTAGTGTTGCCTGTCTTGCATCATTACTTACATTTTTTTCTGGATTTGGACTCGGTACGCTACTGCTACCAGCTTTTGCTATTTTTTTTCCAGTTGAGCAGGCAGTTACACTGACAGCAGTTGTGCATTTTCTGAATGGTCTGTTCAAAATAGGAATCACAGGTCATAGCATTTCATGGACCATAACACGAAAGTTTGGAATATCTGCCATAGCCGGTGGAATTGCAGGAGCGATCGTACTTGAGTATCTGGCTGATTTGGAGCCAATACTTTCATTTCGCTGGCTAGAACAATCTTTTGTGATCACTCCGGTCAAGATGGTGATCGGAGTGTTATTAATTGGTTTTGCCCTGCTCGATGTCGTACCAACGTTCCGTGATATCACATTTGGACCACAATGGATATTTTTCGGTGGCATGCTAAGTGGATTCTTTGGTGGACTTGCAGGTATGCAAGGAGCGCTACGGTCAGCGTTTCTATCCAGAGCTGGATTAACAAAGGAAGAATTTGTTGCAACAGCAGCAATCATCGCAGTGTTGGTCGATCTTTCAAGATTAGGAGTTTACGCAAGGTCCGTCTGGAGACAATTTGAGAATCTTGATCACACGTTGTTAGTTGCGGTTATCTTGGCAGCGTGGTTTGGTGCTGTTCTTGGAAAAAAGATTTTGCATTCCATCACAATGGAAAGTATTCGGAATTTTGTAGCACTTCTCCTTGTTCTAGTAGGGAGTAGTCTCGTGACTGGTTTGCTTTAGTCACAGAACGGGCTGGGCAAAGATTTGCCCAGCCCGTATAGCAGCAACGTCTAAGTGCGTATTGAGTCTAACATCCACGACGACAGGGTCTGCGGCACCGCCTGCCATTCCTGTGATTCGTTTTGCCAGCACAGGATGCGCTATTGGCTGGAACTTCTTCTTCAACACATTTTCGAACCTTTACACAAACCTGTTTTGTGACTTTCTTTGGAACACGAACGGTGTACTGTTCAGTCTTTGTTTCCTCAACACATTCACTGGAACAGACGGTATAGGTTCGACTTTTTTTGACCGGCACCATCACGGTATAACAGCATTCACGTGAACGTGTTTCCGGCACGCACTTGTTGACTGTTATTTCGCGTGTGCGAGTCTCACAACGACACTTGTTGACGCACACTGTTCTCGTGCGTTTTTCAGGAACCATTTTCGTAACACAGTATGTACGAGTTCGTTCTTCACAACGACATTTTCGTACACACTTTGTGCGAGTTCGTTCTTCACAACGGTACTTGGTAACACAATACGTATAAGGCACCTGCTCACATTCCGTTTTCCAAGTGGTCACTTCAATTTCCTTTGTTTCGCAAGTTGGTACCCACTTGCGGCAGCAGACTACTTTTGGACAGCAAGGATTGCCGTCAGCATCGTACTTGCCATTTGAGGAGATCTCTTTGGCTTCAGTAATCCAGTGACCACCACGGCATGTCACAGTCTTTGTTGACTTGACAGGCACTCTTCTTTTCACCGTACGAGAACCTGTCATTTCTTCTTTATACGGTACTTTAACCATATAGGTTTCCTGTACCTCTTCGGTATAGGGAACCTGAACAGTGTACGTTGAGGTTTTTTCTTCCTTGACAGGAACCTTGACCGAGTAGCTTTCTTCAATCTGCTCGGTATAGGGAACGTTGACTTTGTATTCAACACTCCTGGTCTCTGGCACATTGACGTTTACCGTGTATTCAACGGTTTTGGTGCGTTTCTCAGGAACCATGATCGTATATTCCTGTGTACGCTCTTCGAGTTTCGGCACCATTTTTTTCACGATACAACTTCGCTCACGAACCTCCGTCGACCATTCCGTAACTTCGACATCACGGATTTCTGGAACCATTCGCCAAACCTTTACTGTTTTCATGCACGGATCAACATCACAGTCTGATGCCGAACCTTCAACTACTGCTTTCTTTTCATTAACAAGTACTGATCCTTCCTCACTATGGACAATGGTGGTGCTGAAACAGACTCCCGCAGCCGCCACCCAAGGCAGAAAGTTGAAAGTTAATCGCTTTTTCACAGAAACCTCCAGAATCGAAAAATGAACAACGCCGAAACAATTTTTCCAGGCGTGTGCAGTCAAGGATTCCCTCGTCGGTGGCATTCTCAAAAGCATTGGCCCGGTAGAGGTTGCTGTACACCACCCTGACAGTCGAGGAAAAACACTGAGATTCTCCTCATCCGTAAAGGTTTGCCCGAATAGCAAACTCTATGAGGAAGATCGTGTTTCTCTAACCGAAAAACTCAACCGGTCTCAGAATCGTCTAATTCTTCTGGTTGTGATGATGGTTTGGATTTGCTTTGACAGTCTGATGCATTGCCCATCGGACCACCCTCGCAACATGTTTCTAAAATCATGCCACATTTCCGGCACATCAGCTTGGACCGAATTTCAATGGTTTCACCAGAACAAACTGGGCAGCGGGATTCATTCATTACATAAAGACGTATTGCATCAGTGAATGATAACAACAAGAAATGTATTCAACGGTGGTTAAAAGAATAACTATCCACAAAAATGACAAAACGAAATCAGAAAAAGAATCAATGCGGCAACTCAAGAGAGTATGATTGTTGTAAACAATCCGTCTCCATCAATTTTTTACGAGATCCTTGAACCATATCAATAGCGGCACTCATGTCAGCAATACGCATAATGTCATCTCTGAGTTTTGTGAGAATCTGTAGTTGTTCACGGGATGAGCTACCTATATCCGGAAGCTCTATTTTGGTAGGGGTTTTTCGGCAAACCGAGCATGGTATTCCGTGCCGTATTTGGATGAAGTACCTCGTTCATCTGCTCAGTTGGATCATGAACAAATTTTTTCTTGGCCAAAGTCGATGATGTAGATGAAACAGCCTCAATGTAAACTGAAAAAGCAGAGTTTTTGATTTCTTGACTTGATCTTCATGCAAATGCCAAGGAAACCGGAAATATGCGGGTTTGATGAAGGTCACTTAAGGGGTAAAGTATCAAGTAGTTGTAACGACGACAGGCAAGAAAGAATTATCTGAATGCTCCCGGCTGGTGCAGTAGAGCGATTAATATGGGTAGGTGGTTTTTGGCTTCTTTTGACAGTGGCATGGACTGCTATTTGTATTTGGGTTGAGGAAGATGCCCGTACGGTTCTCGGGAAGTCTTCGCCTTGGTCGACAGGTTTTTTGATTGTCGGAATAGCATTGTTCCTCTCGACATACTTTTGGGGCTTTATGCTCCTCCCGTTATTTACTCTTTTGATTCCTATTGGCCTCCAATTTTATGTCATTGTGCGTGATCGTAGAGTTTCTGCCGATGAAAAAATCATGAGCCGCCAATTTGCTTCCCGTACTGCGATTTATATTGCTGAAAAGATTGGTGTTGAGGGAGCCATTATTGAATGGCTTGAAGAAGTAGCGTCGTCTGAGCAAGAAGCACCAAAAGTTCAATTTCTTAAAAAAGATGGATCAACGATAGATTCACAGAATAGTCGAAGTCTTGATAAAGAATCATCTCGATCAGTCAAGGTTTTAGAAGAAGTATTCTCAAAGGCCATTGAACTTAGAGCAACAGATGTCCATCTCGATCCAAAAGAGAGTGGAGAGATTATGGTTCGGTGTCGGGTGGATGGAGTGATGGGTCAGCTTATGGGGGTGAGTGGGTCAGATGCGCGTGGTATGATTTCTGCCCTTAAAGTGTTGGGCGATATGGATATCGCTGAGCGTCGACGGCCCCAAGATGGGACATTTGTAGTTGTGTCTGGTTCAGAACGCTTTGATATTCGTGCTGCGACCGGCCCAACAAGCTTTGGTGAAAAGATGGTTCTTCGACTCCTTGATGCTAGTGGAGGCGTGGTAAAGCAGGGTGTCAAATCATTGGGCATGAGAGATACGGTGCAGAATTCGTTGGAGTCCATCATTCACCAACCCAACGGAATGCTTATCGTATGTGGCCCAACGGGCTCTGGTAAAACAACTACCCTTTATACAGCTCTTGGCGAAATTGACACATTATCGCGAAATATTGTGACAATCGAGGATCCCATTGAGTATCGGCTAGACAATATTTCTCAGACAGCAGTGAACCCAGCTGCTGATCTCACGTTTGCGAGTATTCTTCGATCTGTTCTGCGACAGGATCCAGATGTGATTCTTGTTGGTGAAGTTCGTGATCAGGAAACAGCAGAGATTGCGATGCGAGCAGCGATGACGGGACATTTCGTTTTTACAACCATTCATGCCAATGACACCGCAACAACGATTACACGCCTTCTCGATATTGGGATTGAAGCATCGCTTATTCAATCAGCATTGACCGGTATATTGGCGCAAAGGCTTGTTCGAGTCTTGTGTAACGAGTGTAAGGAGCCGGAGCGATTACCGGACGAACTTCGAAAAAAAATGCGAATACCAGCTGGGAAAGATGTACCAATTTATAAGCAAAAAGGTTGTCCAGCATGTCATGGGACTGGATACAAGGGACGTATCGGTATTCATGAATTGCTGATCCTTGATTCTGCCATTCGTGAACTGATTGTGGGCAGTCCATCGATCGAATCGATACGTTCAACTGCAAGAAAAGAAGGCATGAAAACATTGTATGAGGCTGGGCTCGCAAAAGTTATTGCTGGAGTGACAAGCCTTGAAGAACTGAAGAGAGTTGCGAAATGACTCAGGGCAGCATCATGATTTTTGCTGAGACAAGTATTCTGCAGCCATTTGTGACCATGATCGTGCTTGGTATTGTTGCTGGGATGGTCGGTTTTGGATTTTATTATGGAGTATTTCTCTCGCTCGTAACCGGGCTTGGTGCACTTGCGAGTTTGATCTTCGTGATTGGGTTTACAGAGACATTAGCAAACATCCTTATTGCAGTGGAAGTGCCATCAGAATATGCATTTCCAGCCAGTTTCCTGCTGCTTTCGGTTGGAGCGGCTGTGCTGGTTCATTTGGGCATTCACAGCGCTATTGAAGATAATACGCTCCGGTTTTCAAAACTTGTTGATCGTGTGGGTGGAGCACTGCTGGGTGGCTTGGCCGGCACACTTATTGCGGGGTTATGTTTAGTTGTTTTCTCTGCGTTGCCGGTTCCAGCGACGTTTCGAATCGACGGAACACAGACAGACTATGACTTTGGAACACAAGTCTTAGAGATTTTTGCTCAGTTGATTGAACCAAATGAAGCAAAACGAAAAATACTTCTTTTTGGTGAGCCTCCTACCGCAGACTTTACTACTGCAGGAACGGTGTGCAGTGAACTCTTTATAGATAAGAATAGAAACGGTTTGTTTGATGATGATCAAGAGCCAGCAGAGCGGTATCTTGATTCGGATGGCAATGGGAACTTTACGGAGAGACTTAACTTTATTGATGAAAATAAAAATGCTACGCGTGATGTTGGTTTGCTGGAAAGATATGCAATGGGAACATGGGGTGCAGTACAAGTCATGCATTTCCCCACCATTAATTCTCCGTCTTTCGTTGAGTACAGTGCCATCTTGAAAGATGCGCAGCCGATTTACACCACAGAGGTACTGGATCTTACAGTGAATGATGCCTTTGTATTTAGTTTGGATGGCCCCGATAGTTCGTTGTTTAATATTGATCCAACAACGGGGTTGGTGACTGTCAAAAATGCAAATACTTTCATGCGACGTACGGAACCATCTCAGATCACGATTATTGTTACGGATGGTCTTCAACTAAGCAGTGAGAAGCCTGTGACGCTTTTGTATCGAGGTGTCGTACCCGGTCAGTAAGAGTGTGATCAAAAGACGGCATGTCGTTAGCTCCTTCGACTCAGCCGCCTCGTTCAGAAATAGCAAAGCACCCAACGAAAGTATGGAGTATTGTGCTTTTTTCCCTAAACAGGTTGTTTGATAGAACGTACGAGAGCAGCGCCCATATCTGCTGGACTGTCTGCAATCTCTACACCGGCGTCAGAAAGTGCTGAGAGTTTTGCCTCAGCCGTCCCCTTGCCTCCTGAAATAATTGCACCGGCATGCCCCATTCGTTTTCCTGGAGGAGCTGTGCGGCCAGCAATAAAGGCAGCAACCGGTTTTGTGACATGGTTTTTTACATACTCTGCTGCTTCCTCTTCAGCAGAGCCACCGATTTCACCCATCATAAGAATGGCATGGGTGTCCGGATCGTGTTCAAAAAGCTCCAGAAGATCAATAAAGCTTGAACCCACAAGCGGGTCACCACCAAGGCCGACACACGTACTTTGTCCATAGCCAAGTTGCGTCAGTTGCCAGACAGCTTCATACGTGAGCGTGCCTGAGCGACTCATTACCCCAACGTTCCCGGGCGCATGAATGTATCCCGGCATGATACCTATTTTGCACTCTGCCGGAGTGATAATTCCCGGACAGTTCGGTCCAATAAGTCGACTGCCGGAGTCTTCAACGACTGGTAAAACACGAGCCATATCAAGAACAGGAATGCCTTCTGTGATGGCTACAATCAGTTCAATGCCAGCGCCAACGGCTTCGAGTATCGCATCAGCAGCGAATGCAGGAGGTACAAAGATCATAGTTGCATTGCACCCCGTAGCATCCCGTGCCTCTGCCACGGTATTGAAAACAGGGAGATCAGCTATCTTGTTACCACCCTTGCCCGGCGTTACGCCACCAACCATACGGGTGCCGTAATCCAAGCATCCACGTGTATGAAATTCACCGACCTTGCCAGTGATACCCTGGCAGATTACGCGAGTGTCGCGATTGACAAGAATACTCATAAGGCTTCCTTCTGTCTTTCCTTCGTTATTGTCCGTGCGAGATTTTACTTTCCGCGACCACCTTTTGTGCTGCATCTGTGAGGCCGTCAGCAGTGATAATACTGGTGTCACTCTCAGCAAGAATCTTTTTCCCCTGTTCGACTTCAGTGCCCTCAAGTCGAACAACAAGGGGTACTGAAAAACCAACAGTTTTTGATGCTTCAACAAGTGCATTTGCGATCGTTGTACATCGCATGATCCCACCAAAAATATTGACAAGGATTGCCTTGACATTGCGATCAGAAAGAATGATACGGAATGCCTCTGTTACCTGATCAACATCTGCACCGCCACCAACATCGAGAAAGTTTGCTGGTTCACCGCCGTGCAACTTCACAAGATCCATTGTGCTCATAGCAAGACCTGCACCATTCACAAGGCAGCCAATCGTGCCATCAAGTTTTACGTAAGAGAGACCTGCGGTAGCAGCTCGTACTTCTGCAGGTTCCTCTTCAGATTCATCACGTAATGACAAAATATCCTTGTGCCGGAACAAAGCATTATCGTCAAAGGTCATTTTCGCATCGAGCGCGACAAGTGCTCCGTCTTGTGTGAGTACAAGTGGATTGATTTCAAGCAGAGACGCATCGAGATGTACAAACGCCTTACACAGCTTTCGGAAGAAAGTATCAGCATGCCGCCAACTGGAAGAAGGAAGATCCAATTGTGAGGCAAGGAGTCTCGTCTGGTACGAAGCGAGACCACGATCAGGATCAAACGGTTGTGATAGAATCAAGTCAGGTGTCTTTGCGGCAACCTCTTCAATATCCATTCCACCAGCAGTACTTGCAATCAGAACTGGTGAACCGGCTGCTCGGTCAACAAGAATAGCGCAGTAGAGTTCGCGTTCGATGGCACATCCACTTTCCACAAAGACCTGTCTGACAACCTGACCATCAGGGCCGGTCTGAATGGTGACCAGTGTGTTGTTCAAAAGACCTTTCGCAATGCGTTTGGCATCGTCGGCTGAGTGGGCAAGTTCAACGCCCCGCTGTTGGGAACCCTTGATGGTTCCTTTGCCACGGCCACCAGCATGAATCTGTGCCTTTACCGCACAAATGGGGGTTCCTAGTTCTTGATAGATCGATGCAGCTTCATCAACTGAATGAGCTACTTTTCCGGCAAGCACAGGCACACCAGCATTCCGCAACAGTTCTTTTGCCTGATATTCATGTATTTTCATAACAAGCCTTTCTTGGCAGAGATTTCCACAATATTGCAGGAAGTCGTGGTCCCCAAAAGCCCCTTGAATACCATCCGGCTGCTGGACACATCTTGTCTAAAGAGGCTACTCATCGAGTTTTCTGCCAGATTCGGCTTAGACTGAAAAAGCATATTTCGCTAGCCTTTTTTCAATGAGCGGTGTCTCCCGAATTGCGATTGATCTTGAAAAGCTCCGTCATATTAACACGGGTTTGGGAAGGTTTTCCCTGCATCTAGGTACGGAGCTCATCAGAATGAGTCCTGGAGAATTTGATCCAGTATTTTTCATGTCTGAGCAGAGTAGTCATTATTTTCATGAGAGTGGATTTGATTTGATACGTACCAATGTGTGGAAAAAGGAAAGTCTTCAGAGGTTTTTTCGGCCAATACTACAGCCGTTTCTACCGAAATCAGAGATTGCCTTATGGCATACAACGCACCAGTTAGCGAAATATCTCCCTCTAGACTCAAGTATTCCTATTCTCTTGACAATCCATGATCTCAATTTTCTTCAGGACGACCAAGGGGAAGTGACAACGCCTCCGTTATCATTTCGGCAGAAACGAAAATTGGCAGCTGTTCAAAAACTGGTCGATCGGGCGAGTGCTCTCACAACAGTTTCACGGTTCACAGAAGGCGTCGTCAGGAAAAATCTCTCAATCAAAGGGAAACCTATTTATGTCATACCAAATGGAATGGCTCCACCTGGATCAGCCTCCCCAAGAAGACCAGCGTTTTTATCACCTGGTGAGTATTATTTGACTGTAGGTAATTGTTTGCGTCATAAAAATTTTCATGTGCTCATTCGAATGATTGCAGAGATTCCCCAAGCCAGATTAGTCATTGCTGGAAAAAAACAGACACCGTACGGCGTACAACTTCAAAAAGAAATTATTCGACTGGGTTTGGAAACACGTGTTCTTATGACTGGTGAAGTATCTCATGGTGATCTTCAATGGCTCTATGAGAACTGCCAGGCATTTTTTTTCCCGTCGTTAGCAGAGGGTTTCGGATTTCCAGTTCTTGAAGCTATGCAATGTGGTAAGCCAGTATTTATGGCAAGATCGACAAGTCTTCCTGAAATTGCGGGAAAGTATGGTTTCTTTTTTGATTCATTTGAGCCGCAGAATATGGCGAACACATGTTGTGAAGGCCTTAAGACATTTCGTATGCATTCCATGAAAGAACAGTGCCAGGAACACGCCAGAAGTTTTTCGTGGGAGCGTACAGTAAAAGCGTACATAGCTGTTTATAAGTCGATTCTTGGGCTACCTCTATGATTCGATATTTTGATATCTCGGACTTGGTTCGTTTTGCAAAATCGAGTGGGACTG
Source organism: uncultured Planctomycetaceae bacterium (assembly GCA_964003275.1). Taxonomy (GTDB): domain Bacteria; phylum Planctomycetota; class Planctomycetia; order Pirellulales; family UBA1268; genus CACORA01. The sequence goes on along the minus strand of CAXFJI010000017.1, from coordinate 6,533 downwards.
TTTCGGGAATACAACGAGTACAAATTCGGATCCTGAGGCATTTAGTAGAAAATCAAAACCCAGAAGAAGTGGTCTGTATTTTTTCTACGGGACGTTATCGTTCCATAAGGGCCTGTTATGGCAAAGACTTATTGAGTGAAGCAGGGTACGAAGCGGATGTATTGCTCAGAAAGCTTAATTTGGAGAATCCTCATGCGGCTTTCACGAGTAGAGAACTCAAGGACTATCTCAGTCCATTTCCAAAAAAATCTTTCCGTCGAATGTTTTACAAGTTAGTTATCATTCTCATCCATTTTATAAGTCCACGACGTGCGCGCTGCTGGATGGGATTACCAACAAAGACACATCATAAAAAAGTTGAATCTGTCAAAACATGGAGTATCAAGACAGTTGGTAGAGACGATCAGATTGTCTTAATAGGAACGAACTGGAATGTCAGTTCGATTGAGCGTGTAGCTCGAAAACATCATCAACAAGGTGGTCATGTTGTGCAAGTCATTTATGATCTGATACCGTTGCGTTATCCACAATATTGCGTAGAAAATCTTGCGAGGAAGTTCGTTCAATACCTTCATCGATCACGAACATTTGTTTCTCACTATATCTGTATCTCAGAGTCGACAAAGCGCGATGTAGAAAACTTTCTCGATAAGCATACATCTCACATCAAAGTCAGTGATTGTCCCCTTGCGCATGAGTTTGAGGGATTTGGAAGGGAGAGTGCAGTTGTTCGGCCCTCTAATGCCGAGATACGAACACTCACAGGCACTCGATTTGTCCTGTGTGTTGGAACCATTGAGGTGCGCAAAAATGGTGTAACCTTACTCAGGGTATGGCAAAAATTAATCCAAGATGGTGTGCAAGATCTCCCACGACTTGTCTTCGCAGGAAAGTTGGGTTGGAAAAACCGGGAGTTTCAAGAAATCTTGGCATCAGACAAGAGTTTGCAGGACAACGTGTTGATTCTTACTCAGACAACAGATTCTGATTTGGCAGATCTTTACACACGATGTCTTTTTACGGTGTACCCAAGCCTTGTGGAGGGGTGGGGATTACCCGTTGGTGAGGCGGCCTGGTTTGGTAAATACAGTGTGGTGTCATCGTCGTCATCACTTCCTGAGGTATGTGGTGATTTGGTTGACTATGTTTCCCCCAAGAATCTCGATGGATGGGTGGAAATGATCAAAAAGTCAATATGTGATTCTGAGTACAGAAAAACGAAGGAGCATAGAATTTCTGGAGCAAGTCTTCGGACTTGGAAGCAAGTATCCAACAGGTTCTACATCCTTTTGACGCAATAACCGGTATTTCATCACATTTCCTAGATCGCTAATCTCCCCTAGTCACATCTCAACAGAGATTTAGTGATTTTTTGCAAGATGGAGAAATAGCAATGAAGCGGCGTGCGTTAATTACGGGAGTAACAGGGCAAGACGGTTCTTATCTTGCAGAACTTCTCATTCAGAAAGGGTATGAGGTTCATGGTCTTCGGCGCAGAAGCAGCACGTTTGGAACACAAAGAATAGAGCACTTGATTTTTTGTGAAGATCCAAAGTTACATCTGCATTACGGAGATCTTTCTGATGGCAATGGGCTTATGCGTTTGATTCGAGAAATTCAACCCCACGAAGTCTACAACCTTGCTGCCCAAAGTCATGTACGAGTAAGTTTTGATCAGCCAACATACACAGCAGATACAACAGCAGTGGGTACGCTTCGACTGCTCGAAGCAATCCGTGATGTCCAAGATGAGACTGGACAGCAAATACGTTTCTATCAAGCATCCAGTTCGGAAATGTTTGGAAAAGTTGTCGAGACCCCACAAAGAGAGACAACACCATTCCATCCACGCAGCCCTTACGGAGTTGCAAAGGTATACAGTCACTGGATCACCGTCAATTACAGAGAAAGTTATGGAATGCATGCATCGTGTGGCATTTTATTCAACCATGAGAGTCCAAGACGTGGCGAAACTTTTGTTACGAGAAAAATTACACGAGCTGCAACTCGTATAAAACTAGGACTTCAGGATAAACTCTATCTAGGCAATCTTGATGCTCAACGAGACTGGGGTTTCGCTGGTGATTATGTAGAAGCCATGTGGCTCATGCTCCAGCAGAATGAACCTGATGACTATGTTGTAGCAACTAATGAGCTTTTTTCAGTGAGAGACTTTTGTGAAAAAACATTTACTCAACTCGGCTTGGACTATCAACAGTTTGTTGAAGTTGACCCACGGTATTACCGGCCTGCTGAGGTAGATCTCCTACTGGGAGATGCAACAAAAGCACAGGCACAGCTTGGATGGAAGCCGGCTACAAGTTTTGAGAAACTCGTGAATATGATGGTTGAAGAAGACCTCGTTCTCGCGAAGAATGAATTGACTATTTCAGAAAGCAAGAGATCGATGAAACGGGTGGCCTAACCAAAAGAGTTTGTTGAGGTATGCAGCAAAAGCAGAAGCGTTATAGAAGTCCCCAGAATTCTATTGGACATTGATAGTGGCAAAAACGCTCATGCCACTATTCGAGTCCATTAGTCCGTGTGTCATTGGCATCTTGTGACAGATGGCACGTGTGTGTTTTAGAGCGGCCCTATCGCGAGGGCAAAATAGAGAAAGTCACCATTCAAACAGGACTCAATGAGCCAGAAAAACAGGCATTTTAGGCATTTGATTGATGTAGTGCTGCGCGAAAGAAAAATGTAGCCTCTGGAGCAGATGGGTAAGCGGTTACTCGGTTCAGAAGATATTAAAAATGAGGTAGAGACGTGAAGGCTGTATTACTTTGCGGTGGGCAGGGCACTCGACTTCGAGAACATACAGAACTCAAACCAAAACCTATGGTAGAAGTGGGTGGTCGTCCCATTCTCTGGCATATTATGAAGGGTTACAGTCATCACGGTGTAACTGAATTCGTCTTATGTCTCGGTTACAAAGCAAACGTAATTAAGGAATACTTTCTAAATTACAATGCGATGATGACGGATTTCACAGTTTCTCTTGGTAAGAGGAGCACCGTTGAAATTCATGAAATGTCATCTATTGAAGAGAATTGGAAGATTACTCTGGCTGACACGGGCGAGGACACCATGACAGGAGGGCGTGTCCATCGAGCATCACCCTACTTTGATGCGGATGAAACGTTTTTGGTTACATACGGAGATGGTGTAGCTGATATCGATATCAGTCAACTCATAAAGTTTCACACAAGCCATGGCAAACTCGCAACACTCACTGGTGTGAGGCCCCCAAGTAAATTTGGTGAATTGCAGTGTTCTGGCCACAGCGTTCGATCATTTAGTGAAAAACCGTCAGGTGGGCAGAGCCTCGTCAATGGAGGGTTTTTCTGTTTTCAAAGGGAATTTTTGCGGTACCTCAGTAATGACAGTACCTGTGTGCTTGAACGCGATCCACTAGAAAAGTGTGCGAGAGATGGACAACTGTGTGTCTACGAGCATGAAGGGTTCTGGCAATGCATGGATACGTACCGTGACTGGACCATTCTTAATTCACTGTGGAAGTCTGGAGATGCACCATGGAAAATTTGGAATGATTCGGACAGTACCGCGGTTGTTCCGCTTGACAGTCAGGTAGAGCGTGCAGCCTAAAAAGAGAAATCTTTTTGTCATAGTTTATAAGCGTTTTGTGATTGAGTGACCTACACAATGAAAAATAAATCAGAACACGTCGGCTCTAGCCTTTCATGTTTTCAAGGAAGAAATGTGCTTGTGACAGGCCACACCGGCTTCAAAGGTGCGTGGCTGAGTATGTGGCTTCATGAACTTGGTGCAAATGTTTTTGGGTACAGCCTGCCACCGGACAATGAACAAGGCGTTTTTCAAGCGGCGAAAATATCTTCACTGCTAAGCGATGATATTCATGCTGATATTAGAGATCCGGCAAAGCTCACCAATGTTTTTCATGACGTTAGACCCGATGTGGTGTTTCATCTTGCAGCGCAGCCATTAGTCCGTGAGAGCTATGCAATCCCAAGAGAGACACACGAAACAAATTACATGGGTACATGTAATGTACTTGAGGCAGTCCGAGAACGAAGCCAAGCGTGTGCGGTTGTTATTGTTACAACCGATAAATGCTATGAAAATAAGGAACAGGTTTGGGGTTACCGAGAAAATGATCGTTTAGGTGGACACGATCCATATAGTGCGAGCAAAGCTGCTGCTGAAATTGTTGCAGCGAGCTATCGTGATTCATTTTTTCCAGTCAATCAAATGCATGAGCATGGTGTTGGTATTGCGACAGCTCGTGCAGGAAATGTTATAGGGGGTGGAGACTGGGCAAAGGATCGGATCATCCCCGACATGGTTAGGAGTCTCATAGAGAAGAAAGCAGTTGATATTCGCAATCCACATGCTGTTCGTCCGTGGCAGCATGTCCTTGAGCCCCTCCACGGCTATCTTTCGATTGCATCACAACTGTTAGATTCACGTGTCCCTTCGGCATCTACAGCCTGGAACTTTGGTCCAGGTCCGGAAGGACACAAAACGGTTGGTGATCTTGTGTCACTGTTTCATGAGCTTTGGGGAGACGGAGATTGGGAGCCAGATGGTGTTGAACATCCACATGAGACGTCGTTTTTGAGCTTAGCTATTGATAAGGCGGTGAACCAGTTGGGATGGACTCCCACATGGAATTTTAGAAAAACAGTATCAAAAACCGTTGAGTGGTATCGCTCGCAGCAAGGCAATGCGACAAATATGCAAGAGAGTTGTCGAGCAGATATTACTGCTTTTATATCTGACATCAATAATTCACAGTCACAACCTTTATTGAAACAATATGCCGCCTGACGGAGCGATAAGTAATATCTCAATGCAACGACATACCACCCCGACATGCCAATTTTGTGATGCACCTTTGATTCATACATTTTGTGATCTCGGTATGTCACCTCCATCGAATGCCTATTTGTCTGAGGATAACCTAAGGCAGTCAGAGCCATTTTTTCCTCTCCATGCATTCGTATGTGACAAATGTAAATTAGTGCAGCTTGAACAATTTCAGGCACCGAGTGAGATATTTTCCGACTATGCCTACTTTTCTTCATATTCTCAGAGTTGGCTTGAGCACTCGAAAGACTATGTTTCAAAAATGATACCTCGTCTTGGACTGAATGCAGATAGTCAGGTCATTGAGATTGCCAGTAACGATGGATATCTTTTGCAGTACTTTCAACAAGAGGGCGTACCAGTCCTCGGTATAGAGCCTGCCGGCAATGTTGCTGCAGTGGCTATCGAAAAAGGAATTCCATCGACGGTTGCATTTTTTGGGGTGGAGACCGCAGAAAAGCTTGTCATGGATGGTGTGAAAGCAGATCTTCTGTTGGGAAATAATGTATTGGCACATGTACCTGACATTAAGGATTTTGTAGCAGGGATGAAAATAATTCTTGCTGATGCAGGAACCATTACGATGGAGTTTCCTCACCTCCTGAAGCTCATGATGTTTAATCAGTTCGACACCATTTATCATGAGCATTTTTCATATCTTTCCTTGCATACTGTGCGAGATATTTTTGCTGCACACGGCCTTACAGTTTTTGATATTGATGAAATTCCTACCCATGGCGGCTCACTGAGAATTTATGCACAACACACTGAACAGGAACCCACTCAGTGTAAGCCGATGACCAAAGTTCTTCAGGATGAGAAAGATGCTGGACTCTGCGACATAGAAACGTATACGCAGTTTCAAATGAATGTTCAGAAAACAAAAAGAGCACTGCTGTCCTTCCTGATAGATGCTAAAAATAACGGACAGACCATTGTCGGATATGGGGCAGCTGCAAAGGGTAATACGTTACTCAACTACTGCGGAATTCGTAATGATTTCATTGACTATGTTGTGGATAAGAATCCACACAAGCAGGGTCGTTTTCTGCCCGGAACGCATATTCCGATTCATACGCCCGAAAAGATATCTGAAACAAAGCCTCACTATGTCCTGATCCTGCCGTGGAACATACAGGAGGAAGTCATCGAGCAAATGAGCATGGTCCGAAGTTGGGGAGGTCAATTTGTTGTTCCAATACCTGAGGTGAAGGTGTTGGCATAGAGAAAGACCTTCTGAGGCTATAAAAAGCCAAAGGAAAGCATTCTAAGAAGATGCGTAATTGAGAGGATCAAATTGATCGTAGACATCCAATATCGTTTCAAAACGACCCTTAACATCTAACATATATCCTCCCTCGTGCGAATGTCCGGCTCTCATGATAGTTTCGGCCATCTGATGATATTTTTCTCTTGGCAAGTAATGGTAAAGAAACTTGAATGGAAGGTAATACCGGAATAATTCAAAGACTGAAAGTTTTTTTCGCAGTTCTCTAATGATGGTCGGATCGAATGTCTCTTGCATAAAAAGTGCATTGAACACAGAACGAATCTGTAATTCACGATATCGAGATTGCCTTACAGATAACTGATAGTTTTCAGAGAGTGTTTGCATAGCAATAAGCCAGCAGGTATTCATATCAGTGCCCGGAAGGATCACATTCCTCAACTTCGGATCAATA
>CAXFJI010000016.1:0-17359 GCA_964003275.1 uncultured Planctomycetaceae bacterium | reverse complement strand
CCACCAGGTACCCCCGGGTCACTGATGGCCGTTGGTCCCGGTTGGCTAAGAATGCAAACCGAACAGGGCGCAGAGTCTCAAGCTCAATGGGAAAAGTGGCTTCGGGTACGACCGGATGACTCTGGTCATGTAGTTTCACTTGCTGGAGACGCTGAGGTCACCATTGAGTCACAGGGGCGCCTTGCAGCTAATGAAATGCATCTCTGGTTGGATGGGACTCCTCAAGAAAATCAATCTCAAGCAACGTCTTTTGCGACCAGTAACCTTTCTGGGATTCAACCATCCCGTATGTTGGCTCGCGGTACTGTCCAAATTGATAATGAACAATTAGTAGTACGTACTGAGCGTATGGAATTATGGTTCAAGCATATTCTTTCCCAAAACGTGTCGAATGAAGAGTTCAATCAAGCAAATGCACGTAATGCCAAACAGCCTACGACGCAAGCCGATCAAAAGCCTTCATCATCTTTTGAAAATACCCTGATAAATGGGCCATCGCGACAAGGTCGTCTTGTTGCAACGGGCTCCTTGGTGAGAGGCATGGTTCTCCTTGATCAACGAGGCAATCAGGTCGAAGAAATGTCGATGGAAGGAGAGGTCCGTCTTGTTGAGGAGAGTACAAGTCCATCACAAGATGGTTTCGCTGGACTGGATATACGTGGGGATCAAGCTGAGATTGTTCGGGCGACAGAATTTGATGCTCGTGCTACCGTTTCAGGCCGACCAGCAACAATCACGGGTCGAGGTGTCGATCTCACCGGACCACTAATTGAGTTTGATCGTGGCAGAAATCGGATGACAGTGGATGGAGCAGGTCAATTGCGATTGCCAATGGCAAGTGGCATGCAAGGGCTTGAATCACTCGCAGTTGCAAACACAGTCAGTTCAACAAAACAACAGCAGCTTCCTTCAGGAAAACTTGATGTTACATGGAAGGGACGTATGGATTTCGATGGATTGACTGCTCGATTTATTGATGAGGTTGTAACCAGTAGTGGTCAGACAGAACTTCATGCGGGATCGCTCGACGTGATTCTCACTCATCCAATCGACTTTCGTGATCCAAGCAAGCAACATGGTCAGCGATCAGAAGTTGCGCGTATTGCCTGTGGGAGTGGTGTACGTATTGATAGTCACACAGTTACAGAAGAAGGAGCAAAATCCGAGGAAAAACTATTTATACGAGATCTCGTGCTTGATCGTGCGACGGGTAACTTTACTGGTACTGGTCCTGGTCGTTTGACAAGTACTCGCTTTGGTCAGAGCCCCACAATGAATGTTCAGGCAACCAGTACAACATCTGCCCCAAAAGCATTTCCTCGTTCAGATCAACTAACCTATCTCGGAGTTGACTTTCAGCAGGGACTTCGTGGAAATATCAATCAGAGGGTCATGGAGTTTCATCAACGAGTTGAAGCGATTTGGGGACCAGTGCCCCAGTGGGGAGAAACCCTTGAATTTCATGCTGCAGCGGGGCTGTCTCCAGGTGCAGTTGGAATCACAAGTGATGTGTTGAGTGTTGGACAGTCGCCAGTACGTCCAGGTCATCAAGGTACAACGCTTGAGTTATCTGCTGGTGGTAATGTGTTGGTAGAGGGAGATACATTCACGGCTCGAAGTACTCGGCTATCATGGAGTGAAGAGAAGGATCTACTTGTTTTTGAAGGTGATGGCAGAAGTGATGCACAATTGTTTCGTCAGGAACGCATTGGAGGGCCAACATCGTCAGCTTCTGCTGGAAAAATTATGTATTGGCGGGCACTCAATCGTGTGGATGTGAAGGATGCTCGCTTTCTGGACTTTGATCAAATGAGTGGAGCACGGACAGGATCGTCAGCCCCTAACTTCGGCGTGCCACCTCCTCAGCAGGTTCCTCCACGACCTCCAGGGACATGAAATTGGTTGCCGTATGTGGTTCATGTCAACGATGGGTGTGTCATGAGTGATTAGCAGAACGAGATTCAGTAAGGAGAGCACGATTAATGAAATCAATTGATTCACAAAAAATAAACTTCTGGAAATTATTATCCATTTCGTGATCAGTTGATTCGAGCACAGCAGTGTGGGGTATTCCAAGTGCGAGTAGTTTACTGTGCAGTCTCTCTGCCCCATCTCTCCAATAAAAATCATTCCTTGGGCATGCAAAAAACTGATGGCGTGGCCAATTGAGTGGGTGAATGTGGAGAATCGCAGTATCTTGTCTTGCCTTTTCTACGTCACCATAGAGTTCCCAAAGAGATTCGTATTGTTCTCCATGACCTTGTTTGTCGGCATCTCGCATTGCAGTGTGAAAGTCGATTGCTGGTGATAATGCAGCAGTAATAGGAAAAACACTCGGGTGACGATATGAAATGCGAAGTGCACCCTGTCCTCCCATGCCAACTCCTATGATGGCAATGCTCGGAGAACTGATGTCGAAGCGAGAACCCATCTCATCCGTGACTGGACCAAGAATGTATTGCTCAGGGGACATCTTTGTGTCAAATGATGGCATGATGTGATGCAGCCACCATGAGTGTCCAGATTGTGGGGCAATGACAGGAATTGATGTACGTTCAATAATATCACGAAGGTAAGGATGGTCGCGAAGTTGTTTCCCATCGTTATCATGTAAAAAGATTATGCCTTTTTGAACAGATGGTTCTGGGGGATTAAAGACTTCGCAGTTGTGTCCTCCAACATCAATGATTTTCCAATGAGAATGTCGTGATTCAAGGTCTTGCATTGTCAGAACACCTGCTATGCTGATGAGTACTGGAGTCTCAATCTATCATGCGCACGATTCTTTCTACAGAACAACTCGATGCTGGAATTACCCGGCTTGCCGATACAGTTCGTGACAATTTAGGGCAAGCCCCATTGATGGTTGTAGGAGTGCTGACAGGAGCACTTGTTGTGATGTCTGACCTTATTCGTCAGCTTGAAGGACCGATGAATATTGGAATGGTATGGGCAAGCAGTTATCGTGGTGTCGCACTGAAGCCAGGAAGACTGGATTTACGTTTTGAACTGTTGCCGGACATTCAGGGGAAAGAAGTTCTTCTGGTCGATGATATTTTTGACTCTGGCCGAACGTTAGACGCGCTTGTTGATGAATTGCGAGCTAGAGGAGCAGTTCGTGTGCAGTCTCTGGTTCTCCTGAGAAAAACAGGTAAGTCTGAGGTTGCGATGCAACCTGACTACGTTGGGTTTGAGATTCCAGATGAATTTGTTGTTGGATATGGACTGGACTACAACGGACATTATCGAAACTTGCCGTATGTTGCGGCACTCGAAAAAAATGATATTGAAGCAATGAGCAGGACCACACTCAATGCGGAAGTTGACTAATACGTCAATTCTTATCGTTGCCCGAGGGGGTGATCCTATCGGGATTGGACGGGAAGTCGAATTTGCAGCGATGCAAAACCGTCTCCTTGGGATACGAGTGCACGTTGTTTTTTTATCTGCATACGGATCACTTTCAGGCCGACTCTCGCAACAGGGAGTTAATGTGCAAATATTAGGAAAACGCCATGATCCTGACATGGCAGTCATCGGGCGACTTGCGAAGGTTATTTTTTCTCTGAAGCCTGCAGTCGTAATTACTTTTGGGCAGGTTCAGGCCACGTTGTCGGCCTTGGCTATCATGCTGCAGCCACCAGGGCGTTTGCCTCCAAAATTAGTGTGTCGAATTGCAACAACGTGTATGGGTCTTCGAGCATGGGCATTAAGAAGGGCACATAAGGTACTTGTATCATCAAGCCAGGTATTCAGTGCCTGCAAAAAGATAGGTATTTCCACACAGCGGTTATGCGTTGTTAACCCTCTGGCTCACGCAGCTTCTTCCGAGGGGCTCACTCGCGAGGACATTGCGAATCAACTGAAACTCGACAAACACAAGTTGTGGACGCTTTGCGCGGCACCACTTAATGCTCGCTCTCATCTGAGCAGACTCTTATGGGCTATTGATCAACTGGGTATTGTCCGTAATGACGTTGAACACGTATTAGTTGGCAGCGGTCCTCAATTGCGTCAACTTGTTCGACGAGCTCAGATTCAGCAACTTGAGGGGAGGTTACGTATTATTCCGTCCTGCGACTGTCTGCCGGACCTGTTAAGGGAGACGCAACTTGTGTGGCAATCAGGTGAAGTTGCACTTGGTGGAGCTCTTTTTGACGCTATGTCGTTAGGCAAGCCAACCGTTGCGATTGAGAGTGATGCTGCAGAACAAGCTATTGTAAGTGGTCAAAGTGGTTGGATTGTACCTCTAGAGCCAGCAAGTGAATTTGCGAGATGTGCACTGTCAGTGCTTGAAGACCAAAAAATAATTTCCAAGTTTCATAATAACGCTTTGGAGAGAGCTAAACAGCACTTTTCTGCAGGGCAGTTTTTATCTCACCTACAAACTGTGATGGATGAGGTAGTGGAAAACGAAGAATCGGTTCAAGCAGTTGAAGCAACCAAAGAAAAGGCCAATCCCTAGGAAACGTCGTCAACGAAAGTAATCATTGAGTTTTTGGTATGAAGCAAATAATTATTAGTGGAATAAATATTTTTTTTCTTGTTTTGTCTGCAGGCAACATACTTGCCACACAGCCTGAGCGTCCCAACATAATTTTTATTATGGCAGATGACCTCGGGTGGGCAGATCCTGGATTCAATGGCGGGGATGCATCACTGACCCCAAATATTGATCAACTCGCAAAAGAGGGAACAAGGCTCACGCAGTTTTGTATGACTCCAGTGTGTGCAACAACGCGTGCAGCGTTTCTTACCGGGCGTTACCCATTTCGGACATGGATGGATTGGCGAAGTGAAGATTTTGGAAAGCCAGATTATTTGTCTCTTCAAAATATTCCGCTTGCCCACCTCCCAGATGGAACACCAACACGACGTATTCATGGACTTAATCCTCAGGAGCGGACGCTTGCTGCTGCCCTGAAGGAGGCAGGATATCACACAGCTATCCTAGGGAAATGGCATCTTGGAGAATGGTTGCCTGAGCATCTCCCAATGGCTCATGGCTTTGATCACCAATACGGTCATTACGGATGGGGTATTGATTATAATACCTATACAATCCCTCATAATGCTCCAGCAGTGTTTTGTGTCTATGATTGGCACCGCAATCAACAGCCATTGATTGAGCAGGGGTATGCAACAGATCTCATTGCGAATGAGGAAGTGCGTCTTCTACAAACCGCAGCACGAGAAAAACCATTCTTTCATTACGTTGCTTTCAATGCCATTCACGGACCGTTAGAGGAAATTCCTCGTCACATGGACCACTGTGATAAACGGCAGGCTGCAATAAAATGCCTTGATGAAGCTGTAGGAAGAATCGTTGCTGCAGTCGAGCAGAATGGGCTTTCGAAAAATACAGTATTGATTTTTACGAATGATAATGGTGGGCTCACGGAGGCAGTTAACAGACCGTGGCGCGGCACAAAGAATACAACATATGAGGGTGGTGTTCGGGTGCCATTTATTGTTCATTGGCCAGGTCACATTGCCGCTGGAGGCACCAATGATGCACTCATGCATGTGACGGATCTTTTTCCCACGTTTGTGACATTGGCTGGGGCATCCTTGGAGCAGGAATTACCACTCGATGGTTTTGACATGACGGCAGTGCTTTTTGAAGGTCAGCCAAGTCCTCGAAAAGAGATTTTGCTTGAAGCAACAGGGAGTGTGAGATTGCCCACCCTACGATCTGGTTCATATAAACTTGTCGGGAAAGAGTTGTATGATTTATCCGTCGACCCATATGAACAAACCGATATTGCAAAAAGCCATCCTGATATTGTTGAGTCGCTTCGAGCTCGCATCTTAGAGCTATCTGTAGAACGTCCACCGCTTGGGGAACTCAATGTTCTCATGGAGCCGGCCCTTCCGTATGTGTATGGGCGCGAAGAAAATAAACGAGTTTCAGGCTGGATAAAAGATCATGTGAATAGAATTCGAAGAACACAGCCTCAGTCGTATCCCCCTGGCAAAACACCATGGCCTTCCGCACCGAAGGATGGCAAGATTACATATTCAGGGGACGGTCGTTGAGAATGCATTCAGGCTGAATGAAGTCCCGGAAGAGTGCCAGTAGCGGTTGCAAAGGTGTCATGCTGCAGTCCTGTCTGTTGCAAAATGGATACAAACAGGTTTGGCAGCGGATGATTTTTCTTCTGGCTAAATGCAATATGAGAGCCATGCTTGAAGCCACCACCGGCAATCAATACTGGCATATTAAGGTTATTATGACTGGAAGCATTCCCGAGATTGCTGGTAAGCAAAACAGAGGTGTGATCGAGGACAGATCCCTCTTTATCCGATGCTCCACCACCCTCGTCAGCATGGAGCAAATCCCGAAGAAAATCGCCCCAGGCATTAATAATCGCACTTTCAATAATCGTTAGCTGGCCCATTTTTTCTTTATTGAGACCATGGTGTGATAATGAGTGATATCCTTCATCAACGCCGTTGATCGGAAGGACTCCGTTGCCACTTCCCAGATGGAGTGTAATAAAACGGGATGAATCCGTTATCAAAGCTAGTCGCACCATATCACTCATTAAGCGTTGTCGACTCACAAAATCATTGGGATCACCAATATCAACAGGCCTTTTTGCATCAATGGTAGGCTTTGGCTGATGTGCCCAAGCTTCATTTTTCGCAAGACGCTTTTCAAGATCACGAACACTTGTGAGATATGCATCAAGTCGGCGTTTATCACCCGGACCAAGTTGTCTTTCAAGAGCACGTGTGTCCTCAGCGATCAGATCCATAATGCTTCTTCCCTCTTTAGCTCGCTGTACCTGCTTTGCACGATCACTCGGGGAGTCGGCTGTAAAAAGTTTGGTAAAGAGACGTGCAGGTGATTCTTCAGCCGGAATCATTGAACCAGTTTCTGTATACGATGGACTTGTAGAGCCAGAAAGGCTAAGTACAAGAGATGGGTATCGTGTTTCATTGCCAAGGTGTTGGGCCAGCAACTGATCCACTGAAATCGAATTTCGACTTTGTGCAGATCCAGACATAGGAGCGGCAGTCAGGAGACTTGCTTCAGCACGATGACCACCTGAAACGCCCGGGTGTGAAGTACCTGAAATGACTGTAAATTTTTGTCGAATATCTTGAAGATTTGTGAGGTAGGCAGACGGTTTGTAGTCACGGCCCGAGTTTGTTGGGTTGAGGTTTTTCGAAAGTAATCCGAGGCCCAAGGACATTGCAACAAACCGCCGAGGAGGCTTGATGTTTGCAGATTCTCCAAACGCAGATTGCATTGCAGAAAGCCATGGCACAGCCATGGCTACACCAACACCTCGTATAAATGTTCGACGTTCAAAAGCCTTTTGAAAATCAAAGTGAATATGTTGAGCCATGGTAATACAGCCTCTGTAGTAGGACGCTGACTATTTATGGAGAAAAATAGGATGGGTTACAACGGCATAAAGAATAGAACGCATTCCATAATCATTATCTGCTACTTTTTTTACAATTTCTTCAATGGCTTTTTTATCTGCAAATGACAGACGAGCACCTGTCCCGTAGACAAGTAAATGTCCAGCAAAACCTCGAGTCAGTTGTGCTTGATTGCGTGCAATAATCTGCTTGAATTCATCGATATCCTTAAAGGCATGGCCGTTTTCCAGAGTATCAGCGGCATCGATGAGTCGTGGTTCTTTGTTGGACGACGTATTCCTCAAGCGATAGTGCGTTCTCCATTGGCCGGCGGGATCAAAGTTCTCCAGTGCAAATCCGAATGGGTCCATGCGTTGATGACATGACGCGCAGGCTGGATCGCTCCGATGTTTTGAAATCTGCTGACGGATGGATGTTGCATTACGAATATCGGGTTCAATAGCAGGAACCCCAGAGGGTGGCGGTGGAATTTCCATACCGAATATTCTTTCAGCTACCCATGCACCACGTATGATCGGTGAGGTAGAACTGCCATTTGCTGTGACCTTCAGAATAGCGCCCTGTGTAAGGATCCCGCCACGTCGTGAATCAGATGACAGGTCGACACGTTGTATTGTGCTGCCAGTGATATCAGGTATGCGATAATACTTGGCGAGACGACTATTGAGAAAGGTCATATTCGACAGAACAAGCTCTGAGATTGGGTGGTCGTCTCGTAGCAATTCTTCAAGAAAAGCATGTGTTTCATCAAGCATGGAATGCTTTACCACATTGTCGAATTTGCTGAAATATTTTCGGTCCGGCTCAGTAAAGTCAATTTGATCGAGATCTAGCCATTCTGCCGAAAAGTCTTCTATAAAGAGACGAAGGCCATTTCCGTGAAGGAGTCGGTCAACGGTTGATTGTATTGTTTTTGGATTCCCTAATTGACCGCGAGATGCTAAATCAAAAAGTGTTTTGTCTGGGGGGCTTCCAGTCAAAAAATAAGATAAGCGTGTGGCAACTTCGTAGTCGTCAAGTTCACCGGGTGATTCATTGAAGAAGAAAAAACGAGGAGAACAGAGAACACTTCGGTAGGCAGTTCGAAGTGCAGAAAGAAAATCTTTTTCCTGTTCCCACTGATCGCTGGCTAATGTGATGATTGGCTGAATGACAGAATCATCTACAGGGTGTCGGAAAGCTTTATGAGTGAAAGAATAGATTAGTTCAGTTAGGGCATCCAAAGGGTGCGATGGATCGGGTCTTAGGGAATCGCTCTCTTTATCATTTTTCCAAATGAGGTTGCCACAGAGTTGTTTACGTATGGCATCATCGTCAGGACCACGATGGATTCTTTCCATTGTGAGTTTTTCAATGGCAATACCTGGTACCTGTTGAGGCTCACCTTCTCCAGTGCCTACTTGGCCCCCACTGAAACGAGCTTTTTTGAGAGTGATGTCTCCAGGTCGAATCTCAAGCATATGTCCTTTTGGAAGCCATGCCTCAAATTCGATTGTCTGAGAATCCTCAGCAGCTTCAAAGGATGTGACAAATTGAAGCAAGGGAGCACTTGAAATACAGTAACCTGATCGGACCGTGCTCCAGACACCACCTGTCGCTGGGGGGTTGATTGCGTTTACAGTAAGATGAAACCGATACCAGCCATCTTCCGGAGCGGTTGTCGCTGGCAGTCTGCCATAGAATGTGATGCCGGCGGACCACACGACCGCCTTGCCATGTCGTATTTCAGGTTCACGGCACCGTCTTGCGGGATTTCTGCGTGCTATATCTTTCGCGTTCCAAGCATGAAAATAGTTGTCAGTGGGCATGCTGGCTCTGTCAAAGGCTTCATCAAGGGCATTGTCTACCACTGCGAGATGGCTGTTGAGACGGTGGTGGGATAGCGTCTGTCGCTCAGCATCGGTTGTGTAAGCAGTTGGTCTTCCTTCAATCGGGATCAGATTGGCTAAAGGGATATCTATCCCAAGTAAGGCATGAAGAGACCGTTCTAATTCACGCGGTGAGAGTTGTCGTCCTTGGACGCGGCCCTCTCGCATATCGTGAGCGTGGATCGATTTACAAAGCCACGAACTTGCTTGTTTGAGAAACATATGCCGTTCATTTTTTTCAATCGCAGCAGAACCTTTGGGTGGCATTTCACTATTCTCAACACGTTCAATGATTCGTGCCCATCGGTGGTCATCAATTGTGTTTCGACCGGCGGGGGGGAGTGTCGTAAGATCAAGATTTCCTTCGCTGGAATCGCCTGCGTGACAGCCAAGGCAGTGTTTGGCAAAAAAACCATGTACTTCTGTGGATAAATTGGGAGGAGCATCAACAAGTTGTTTTGATGTAATGTGTTTGCTTGGTGAAGATTCAAGCCCAACTGTATTGACGGCAATAACTCGGTATGTGTGAACGGTACCAGGTTCCGCTCTAGTGTCTGTATAGTGAAGTGGAACAAGTGGTTGCGTTGGGGTGTCACTGTAAAGAAGATTCTGAAAGATTGGTCGCCCAAAACGGTTCTTGGGTGTTTCTGGAAGCGATACGAATCGTTTGCCGTCTCGTTCAATGACAAATCCCTGCAGGCCACTTTCAAGATCAGCTTCTATATCCCAAGTGAGAGTGTTGTTATTGAGGCGGAGATTCGTTGGAGCTGGAGGTGGGGTGGTATCCTTAACCTGTGTGTCGTGTACGTACTGCTTCCAAGCGAGTGCAAGAGGCTTATTTGGAAGCCAGCACATCTGAAGAGGATTGTCCGTATCACCCTCTTGTGGAACAATCGCGCCTTGTTTAATTGAACCTAACCACGACTTGTGTGTAGGCATTGGCAAAAGATGATCACCAGCTTTTTTGGGTAACCGTTCCGTGAGGCAAGCATCAAGCCATGGGATGGCAAGATACCGTTGATTACCACATTCGTGGCCAGTCAGTGGGTCGATTGCTACGCCTATGAGACCTCCTTGAGAACGTATCGCATGGAAAAAGGTTTGATTTGCTGGCCAGACCTTCTTAAAGCGATTGTCTGTGACAGAGAAGCCTTCTTTTGTTCCAAGGTTGCACATCATTGGCACCGCAAGAATATTCTCTTTAAAAACATGCGGCTTAATAGAGGGTCGATCCTTATCTGGTTCAAACAACGGTATTCCTGATCGATGCCACACCGCCACCGTGCGCTCTGGATAGAGAATTGCCATGCCGCCTACCCAGTGGCCACCACCGCTGTGACCCCATAGGGCCCACGGGATCGCTGTCAGTTCAGGGTGATCCGTCAGTCCGCTGAGATCCGCTAGAGCCTTGTGAAACGTTTCTGCTGACCCGTTCCGGGGATCACACCACATTTGGCAGTCTGCTTTCTGTGGTTGCTCATAGGTTGGTGAGAGGAGTGCACACTTGTGTTTTCGTGCGAGTGCCTGCCAATGAAAATCAAAAGCACCTGTTAGACCAGATGAACATGAGCCTTCACCGCAGCCATGTTGGTGAACAATAATACCCTGAAGTTCATGCGTGTCTTCTGGAATCCACATTGTGAATGTTGCCGGAAATATCAGCCCTGTATCTTCTTTGGATGCTTCGTATCGAACTCTGAAGTATGGCGGATTTACAGGCGGCCGAAGGTCATATGGACTTTCCTGAGCAAGACAGACTCCCGTCGCATGAATACAAGAAAGGAAAAATACTTTTAGAAGTGATTTTGATAAAAACATTTTTAGGCGGTTCTAAAACAACAGCGCATACGACTCATGGCATAGCGATGCACAACGGTAGACTCTTTTCTGTAATCCTACGCAGAAGGATTTTCAGCAACAGCATAAAATGTACGCCCCACAGGATCTGAGTGAACTTTACCTTCTTCGGCAACTAATATGCCCCCCTTGAATACTTTCATTGGCATGGCGAACATCTCGGCGAGATCAGTATTTGGGCGATACACAGTGATATCTGCATCAGCGCCTGGGCCAAGATGTCCTTTGTGAGGTAGCCCAGCAATTTTTGCAGGAGCAGCTCGAGTAATAATACAAAGCTCCTGAAGGCTTAACTGGCGACGGATCTTTTCGAGAGGACTTTTTTTTCTTACGGATGGATGAATTCGGCTGAATGCTTCACGTCGAAAGGCTTCATCACCAAGAAGTTTCATGAGGGTTGGATAAGCAAGAAAGTGTGCACCGTTTGGATGATCTGTTGACAACGCGACACGCCATAAGTCATCAGCCGTAAGGAACCATTCAAGTCCAATAGCCCATTGCCATGCATGGATTAAACTTTTTTCACGGTACTTTATTGGGAGAATGCCACACCCGCCTTCGAGATACATATCATGTAATGAAAGCGGCACATTTGTGCTGTGAGCTAGGTGTTCCGCTGCAGCCGAATCACCAGTCATGGCGACGGTATCACCAAAGAGAACTTGACCCACGTCGAGTGTAAGTTCCTTATGCTGATTGAACCAATCTACAAGAGGTGATACGCCGGAGCCGAAAGAGTCTTCGTCGAGGTCACCCCCAAGGTAGCTGTGAAATTGTACATGCGCTAAATGTGCTCGTATGCCATCAAGTGTCTTCATTGTCTCGAGCATCGTACGCCAATTTCCGGGAAGCCCGAGATGAGCGGTATGAATATGCAATGGATGGGGGAGAGATAGTGTTTGAACAATACGAGACAGTCTCTCCAGTAGAACTCGTGGCGTGATGGACCGACCCGGAAGGACAGTATCAAGATCATGGTGGTCACCACGTCGGCCGTACTTCCAGAAAGATGGGCCACCTGGATTCGCAACTTTTACAGCCCATCCTTTTCCATCGTAGAGTGATTTTGAGATGAGGCGAGTTGCTTCTGGGAGATCATTACGATCAATTGCTGCAACAGTCGACTCTTCATCAGCAGCAAGTAAATAAATTCCCTTATCAAGAATAGGTAGATCCGCCAGCTCCAAGTGAGCCAGCGGGGCGGCAGATGGAGCAATTGCAGCATCAAAAACAGTGGTATATCCAAGCCCCGAGTAAAGTGATCCTGTTGTGTGGATTGTCGGTACTGCGGCTGGATTCGTTCTGGCAAGTTGTGGCGAGATTCTTCTGCCAAGCCCTACTTTTGTTCCTGCGACATGCGAGTGAATATCAACGCCACCCGGCATAAGGATATAGCCGTGCACATCGATCTTTTGATAACTCGAAGGATCACTTGGTGGAGCAGTTATTTTTCCATCTCGTATCCATATGTCTGCAATCACACCGTTTTGCTGATTTATAGGGTCATAAATCTTTCCACCAGTGAGCGTCAGGCAAGATACATGGCCCATGATTAGTCCCTCAGGCCATCAGATGCATTTTTGAGTGACTGTACAATTGATGAAATCAGTTGCACGAGATTTTCTGATGCATAGTCACTTAATCGGAGAATAGTGATGTCAGGATTTTCTTGAAGACGATCATGAATGTTATGTGTTAACTTGCCAACAGTAAGTACGCAGTCAACCTCTTTTCTCATAATCAGTTTTTCGGCAGATGCTTCATATGGGAGAAAGCGTCCCCCTGAACGGTTTGCTTTTTCAATGGCACCAGCTGCACCATAACGCCATGTCAATATTGAAGCGGCATCTGTCAACGCACGATAGGCGAGGGGGATCTCAAAAGCAGGTTTAGAGTGCGAGATCTCTCGAATCAGATGAGCAATGCTCCAGCGGACTATGCCAACGCGATCGGAAGCATGATCTGAAATAAGGGCCACGCAAGTAGCTTTTTCAATTGCTTGGGCAAGTGTTATACAGTGGTCTTTGATTGAAGAATCGACAAGATCATAATCCTTAGAACGTATGACGTACTGAAGAAGCCGAGCAGCTTCAACAGCCTTCGAATCAGGACAGTTAATGTGCAAAGCATCTTTTGGAAGAGAATCTGGACCCAAAGCTATGATTGTTCGAGGACGGTCCGATGGTAGTGGTACATCTACAAACGTGTGC
This sequence comes from uncultured Planctomycetaceae bacterium, assembly GCA_964003275.1. GTDB lineage: Bacteria > Planctomycetota > Planctomycetia > Pirellulales > UBA1268 > CACORA01. The sequence continues at coordinate 4,026 of CAXFJI010000016.1, read as the reverse complement.
AGAAACTGCTGTGTTTCTGCATGTGCCTTGCAAAACCAGACAATAACCAAATCGGCCCGTTCTGCGATTTCACGTGGATCAGCAGTAATCGCACCTGATCGTGCGATGGTCGGACCGGCAGGGCAAGACAAATCACTATCTCCACCATCGATCGCTGCCCCAACCGCCTCGGCAAGGTTACAGGCAGAAATAACTTCTTCGTGTGTTAGATCCTCAAGCCCAGTGAGGAGTACTCGACGAAACGCAATCAGCCTTTGTGCGAGCTGGGAGGCATCAGTTGCAGTCATGTTGTCAAAAGCAGTCACGATTTTGGGAGTACCCAAATATTTCGATAGCGAACTGGATTTCCATGATTTTGGAGATGAAGTGGCCCTGTAGCCGCTTCTTGTTTCAGCGGGCTTGCTGGGGTGATTCCGGGAATCTCCACATCATCATGAATCAGTACGCCATTGTGCCGAACTGTGAGTCTTGCATTCGCAATCTTTTTGCCATCTTCAAACTGTGGAGCTGTGACATCAACGTCATATGTTTGCCAAGAAAGTGGTGGTAAGCACATATTCACAACGGGTGACGCAACCTTGTAAATACCACCACATTCGTTGTTCTGTCCCTCAAGTCCGAAGCTATCAAGCATTTGTGTCTCGTAACTACCATGAAAGTATGCACCACTATTTCCACGACCCTGTCCTCGATTTTTTGGTTGATAGGGAAGGCAGAACTCAATGTGCCAGTGGGCACTGCCAAAAGAATCCTTTGTGGTCACTCCTTCCATAAGCAGGCCATCATCTGTCATACGTCCGTTGAGAAAACGCTCCGTATCTGTTCCATCAAAAAGAACAATGGCATCTGCGGGGGCTTGTAGGCCAAGAGTCGAACTTTTTCTATTTACCTTTTTGAGGCTTGCAGTCCGATTGCCATCGCCATCCACAACGTTCAGGATAGGCTGACCATCTGTTAAAAGAATTTCGGCAGTTATTTCAGTGTTGTCCCCGTCTTTTCCTGTAAATTTCACAATAGCGCCCTGTGGGCCATTTTCCCGACTGCCTTTGGCCATCACTTTATCGGGAGGATTCCACCCTGCTCCTGGTAGGCCGCCTGGATACCCGACAGCATCGAACGAACCATCACCAAGTGCTATCACTTGAACACCAACCGGCATCGATTGACCATCAGTCAGCATGTCTCCGGTGTATTCTCCCTGAAGGGCAAAGTCTTCATCAGCATGCTGCGGATCCGTATACGTTGGATTTTCGTTTGGTTTAGCAGAGGCGGAAGACTGAAAGAGCAACGAGATGGTGAGTAGTAGAAAGTAATAACGAACAACCATGAAAAATCCTTTCCGCAAAAAGGGAATTATTTCTTAAATCATCTTGAAAGGATAACGCGTATTTGAGTTTACCGGTCTTAAATGTACCTCACGGGATTCACTATGTCAGTCCAGTGAGTGGCCCATCAGCACAAAAATCTGGGCTGCCAAATGTGTCGATTTTTGTGTGTCCCATTGCATGCGCAATTGAAAGAAGAAGACGATTATGAGGAACATCACTGAACTGGAGGGCGTGCCCTCCCTTGAAGCCTAAGCCGCCGCCAAGCATGACAAAAGGTATATCCGCATGGGAATGTGAATTGCCTTCACCAAGTTCGTTAGTCCAAACAATAGTTGTGTTATCGAGTAGCGAACCATTGCCATAGGGTTCAGGAGTCTCAGCAAGGCGTTTCGCCAGATGGGCAATTTCATTAGCGTACCACGTATTGATTTGCGTAAGTTTTTCCTGAGCATCTTTGTCGCTGTTTGGCTTGTGCGAGAGCCCGTGCTGGCCTTCGTCGATACCGAGCCATTTGAATCGAGGTTGCCCTACAGACCCTGTGTATTGGAGCGTTATGACTCGAGCAAAGTCTGCCGCCAATGAAGAAACAAGTAATTCAATCTGCATTCGACTGATCTTTGGCATGTCATCATTCTGATCAACGATTCCTTCTTCTAAGGAAGGAATCATGTGAGAATCTACATCATAGCTCGAAGAGAGTTCTTTCTCGAATTCTTCAACAAAGGTGGTATGTTTTTCTAAGATATTTCGATCTTCTGCAGGAAGTGAGCGAGCTACTTGTTTGAGATCAGCCTGTAAGTCATCGAGGACACTTTTAAGATTTTCTTGATCTTTGGTGTTTCCATATAGCTTTTGAAACATTCGATACGGGTCATCGATGGGAGGTATCGGTTGATTGGATCCGGCGTAGACCATTCGACTCCATGTATCTGCACGATTTGGTACAAGAACACCAAATTCGAGTGAGCCAAATCGAGTAGATGTAGCCGGTGTGGATTGAAGAAATCCTGCTATCTCCTGATCGATGGATAGACCACTTGCCCATCCGGCAGGTGTATGGCTTCCTCCCTGAATATTACCTGGCAACAGTTCAATGCCGGTGAGAAGACAACCAATGCCACGCATGTGGCCATCACCATCTCCTCGAACTTTGTTACTTATGCCTTTCAAGGTGATCAACTGATTTCGAAATGGTTCAAATGGCTGAAGTATCTCAGGTAATTCAGTTTTGACTTGTACGGGACCGGGTGTACGGAGGGGGCCAGACGCAGGCCAAAAATTCTTTTTCACCACTCCGTCAGGACTAAAAATGATAATAAGGCGTTGTTTTGGAATATCCTTATTCGAGTTCGCAAAAATCGGAAGATTACTGAGAAACGGTAGCACAGCAGACCCAGCACCAAAACGGTGAAGAAGTGACCGGCGAGAAAAAATAGAGTTTGTATTCACAGCACGTAACGCTCTGATTTCATCAATGGATTTAAGAAAACTAACTTGCTGGTTCAGACGCTGCTATCACCATAATATCGACTAAAAGCTGTCGAATATCAAAATTGTGTTTTTCAAGCGAGTTTACAAGCTTTTCGAGAGTATCTGGCCCCCAGGCTTGTATTGGCTGTTTAACAAGGTTCTGAAACAAGTTTTGAACAAACGCCTCATGGAAGTCATGGCTCTCAGCAAGGAATGTGGCTAACTCTCTACCACCATGAAAGTCAGTTCGTGCACCTTCTCGCGGCACATAAAAACCTCGATTATCAATATTTTTTTTCTCCTTACCAACTTGCTCACTTGTGCGGTATCGACCGATACCATCAAACTCCTCTAAAGCAAAGCCAAGAGGATTTATCATTGCATGACACACTTGGCAGTTAGCAGCCTTGGTTTGAAGAGCTACCCTTTCACGAGTTGTGAGATCCGGATGTTCTTTGGGAGGCGTTGGTGCGATCGCCTCTTCTGGTGGCCTGAGGACATTGCCAAGAACGCATCGGGCAAGAAATACACCACGATGAATAGGTGATGTTGTGTCTGGATAAGCAAGCGTTGAAAGAAGATATGGATGAGTAATAATCCCTGCGCGCCTGCCGTCATCAATGCGCTTTTGATGAAATCGATCATCAGACGGGACACGTGTACCGTAGACAGCAGCCAGTTGCGGATTGAGGAAGATTTCGTCTGCAGTAATCAGATGGCGAAAATCACCATCTGACCACACAACATCATCCAAAAACAGTTCAAAACTGGCCCTCAGATCAGAAGCAATTGCTGGAGACATCTCTCCGTAAACACGATCATCTTTTACAAGTTCAGGGGCAATGTCGACATTCAGCCATGAAAAAAGAAAGTCCCTTACTTTCGAGCGAGTTCGTCGGTCACGAACCATTCTCTCAGCTTGTATGCGGATCTGAGAAGGATCCAGCCGGTTTCTTAGGGCGAGGTTCCAGATGACCTTATCTGGAAGTGAATCCCATAGTCCAAATGAAAGTCGAGCTGCTGTGGCAAATGAATCAGAACGAAAAGAATAATCATTAAATAAAAACCGAGGAGATATAAGAGTGAGGGTGACAGAACGTTTGGTCGCCGTATCAAGGTCCGGTGAATCTTGAAAGGGTTGATCAATGAAAACAGATGACAGATCGTCTGTGAGTGGCCTTCGAAAGGCTTGGGTCGTAAAGGATGTTGCAAAATTCTTCAACTTCTT
>CAXFJI010000015.1:0-17575 GCA_964003275.1 uncultured Planctomycetaceae bacterium | reverse complement strand
GGGGCTTGAGGACTGCCGAGAATGGGCACTGTTGGCTGACGCCAGTAACGATGCACTCGGATGGCTTCAAAGCACAAATCAGGGAGATATTGCTTTAGCTGTTGTAAGCCCGCGACGATTTGTCCCTCACTATCAGGTGCGTATTCCCCGAAGTGAACTGACTCCTCTCAGCATCAGTGACATTCGCCAGGCACAGGTCGTCGTCGTTGTCGGACAAAACGGTACAGGCCTCACACTTAATTTGAAGGCACCAATAGTTATTAACCTTGAAGCCCGCACAGGCCGTCAAGTCGTCGCCAGTGGTGAACTTCCAATGCAATATGAACTTTCAACTAACCGCCCCCCCCTCAAAAAGAGTGCATAATAAGAGTGTTCGTTGCCCGAGGATGGGCAACGCCACAAAAGGATCAGGAAGGACCCAGAGATGCTCGTACTCTCCAGACAACGTGATGAAAGCATCATGATCGGTGACACGATCGTCGTTACGATCGTGGACATTCGAGGAGATAAGGTCCGTCTCGGAATCAATGCTCCTTCGGAAGTGCCTGTGCACAGACAAGAGGTTTACGAGGCCATTCAAAGAGAGAACTTGAATGCGTCACAACTTGAACCCAAAGATACCCAAAGCATTGGACAACTAGCTGAACGGAATGCCACAGGATCCCGTGACTCCCGGAAATGAAGCTCGCAAGTACGTTCAAGTACTGAAGTAGGCAGGCTCATTTCCAGACTTCCATTTGATGTTGCATCCAAGACTTGGAATCTGTTCTTCAACAGGTGATTGACCAGCAAGAAGCCCGTCGATCGCTGCACGCAAGTCACAGCCGGTCACTGGGACATCTCCACCCGGTCGACTTGGATCCAACTGCCCGCGATACACCAATAAACCGTCTTCATCAAAAAGATAGAAGTCCGGGGTGCAGGCAGCATGGTAAGCCTTTGCTACAGCTTGTGATTCATCATAAAGATATGGGAAAGTGTATCCACGTTCCTCGGCTTCATGAACCATCTGTTCAGGAGAATCAGCGGGGTGGGTTGCAACATCATTTGATGAAATAGCTACAAATCCAATTCCTTGCGTTTGATACTCTTTGCCCAAAACAGCTAATTGATCTGCCACATGCTTCACAAAGGGACAATGATTACAAATAAACATGACAACGGTTCCGCGTGAACCAGCCACATCTTGAAATGTAAGACCCCGACCATCAATGTTCGGAAGATGAAAATCAGGGGCACTGGTACCCAACGGCAACATTGTACTTGGAGTACGAACCATACTTGCTTCTCCTCTCAAAAAATTACTTACTACAAAATACTCGCTCGGCATTCGCCGTAGTTGCTTCTGCTAACTTTTCCAATTGTTCTCCACGAACAATTGCAAGACATCGAGCTGTATGAATCACGTGAGCTGGTTCATTTCGACGACCGCGGTACGGCTCAGGAGAAAGAAATGGACTATCCGTTTCAATAAGCAGCCTCTCTAACGGTACCGTTTTGGCAACGTCTCGAAGATCTCCAGCAGATCGAAATGTCACCATTCCAGCAAACCCGAGATAACAGCCTAGTTCAACGGCCTCAGTTGCTTCATCCTTCGTCCCAGTAAAAGAATGCAGTATTGGCAACAGGGTGCCACGCTTTACCGCCTTATGAAGCATATCCAGTGTGTCACGAATACTTTCGCGTGTGTGAATCACAATAGGCAGCCTCAATTCTTGAGCCAACTTCAAATGCCGTTCAAAAAAATCTTTTTGTAGATCACGTGGCGCACAGTCTCGATACCAGTCGAGACCCGTTTCACCAACGGCCCGTGCTCTCCCTTCAGACAATACTTTGACAACACGGTCCCATTCGTCTGGAGCAATCTCAGACACGTCATTTGGGTGAATGCCCGCAGCCGAGACAATACCCGACTCTCGAGAAGCAAGTTCTGCGGCAGCCTCACTGTCAGCAGCTCGTGTGCCAATAACTGTCATCTTCGTCACGCCTGCTGCACGAGCCCGTGCAAGCACCTTCGGGAGATCTTCTCCGTAACGCATTGGATCAAGATGGCAGTGGCTGTCGTAAAAAGCCATGAGTTACGCCGAAGTAGAGAGACGTCTTAGACGTGATAGGTGCTGCTCCAGCACGTCGATATGGCCAAGTGTTGTAGCCTTTGCTTGCCTCGACAAGTCACGCGTGGCCGAATCCTCTTCTGAGATGTCCAAATGCTCAATACCTGCAACTTGATTTTGCATTCCTTGAATCAGTCGTGGCAGAAGAAAGATCAGGTCAAGATCATGCCACGCAGTGTAGGCAAGTGGATAGCCAGTCTGTGGAATCGGTTCCTCACGTTCACCAAGAAGAATCGAAGCTTGTTCTGCTATGTTTTTCTGGTCTTCTACAATATCAGCTAAAGCTAGCTTGAGATTTTCATCCCCGGGATATGACCAGATCCCCGAGTCTGCTATGTACATCGCGGGAGATGCTTTCAAAATCGCAACAAGTTTTGAGAGGGAATGTGAAGCCATTGAACAACTGATAATTTCAAGAGGCAAACGTACCGGCTAACTGGGCAACAGCATAGAGACCGGACCAAAAAACACCTAAAACGAGTACTGGCACTGTAAAGGCTGTAATGACGGCACCAGGGAGTGAAACCAATGGAAAGTCTTCTCCTACACGATCCTCGGGCAAGGCATCAAATGTCATGACTTTCAAGACTCGAAGATAGTAAAAGAGGCTGATCACTGTGTTGAGTCCACCAACCACTAGAAGAACAAGCATCAATTGTCTGTCTGCATTCGAAGTAATTGCCTCAACGAGAGAAGAGAATATAAGAAACTTCGATACAAAGCCTGCAAGAGGAGGAAGTCCGATCAAGCTGACAAGAACAACAGCAGTTGCAACAACAATGCCAGGACTCGTCCGAACCAGACCAGCGTATGAACTGATTTCTTCACTACGAAGCCGATTTCGTAGCAACGCGACAATAGCGAAAGCAGCAAGATTCATAAAGAGATACGTACCAAGATAAAAAGCCACTGCACTAATAGCGGCAGCTGCTGCATTTGGCTTGGAACCAGCCAGAGCAATCGCAGCTGCAACACCCATCATCAGATACCCAGCATGAGCAATTGTTGAATAAGCCAAAAGCCGCTTCATATTTGTTTGCCCGTAGGCAGCAAGATTGCCCAATGTACATGTGACAGCAGCCATCAACGCAATGACGGCAACAATGAAACCACGCACTGGGGCGAGGTCTAAAACAACTCCGGACACGATACTGCTAGAAAGAGGCTGATCGACAATTACAGGCATTCCGAAACCATAGGCAACCCTGATCAGAAGCGCTACAGCTGCAGCTTTACTCGCCACAGATAAAAACGCACCTACTTCTGCAGCTGCTCCTTCGAACACATCCGGACACCAGAAGTGGAACGGTACAGCAGATAATTTGAAAGCAAGGCCCACTGCAAGCATTAAGCCACCGAGGCACAGCACGGGGATATGACCACCTGATGCATCAGAGGAAACAATATCCGCTAATTGCACTGCCAAACTTGGAAGATGACATCCCCCTAACGATCCAGCCAAAAGACTAATGCCATATAGCATGATTCCTGCAGCACCTGCACCGTACACGGCATACTTCAAGGCTGCCTCAGAGGCAGCCTTTCTTCCCTTGAGAATGCCTGCCAAGGCGTATGATGGCACACTCGCCATTTCCACAGCCATGAACACCATAAGAAGGTGGTTGGCAGATGCCATCAGGCACATACCAAGGGTTGAACCGAGCACAAGAGAATAAAAATCTGCGCCATCTTCCCGATCCGGAATGCCTGAAACCTTGGTGAATAAAATATAGAGAACAAGAAAACCGGCGAGTATGAAGCGAATAAATGCAGTAAACGAATCATAAACAAGTAACCCAGAAAACAATTCTGTACGTCCACCACTTGCAGCAGTGGAAACGAGATTGAGGGGCAGTGCCTCAAGATCAAGCCATGCATACCAAAGAACAAAGGATGCTCCCCCGAGCGCCACGAGAGCTGAATCAAGCCAACGCAAAACTGGAAGCATTCGGCATAACAGCAGCAACACGATTGTTGCCGACAGAGCTAGCTCTGGACGAAACAGTGGCAATGATACAGAAAGAGTATCATTCATTACCCCAGAAAGAAGCGTGCCGATGTTCAGTGACTCGTTCACTGCTCTACCTCCGCAAGATCAACAGTGGAGGAAGCGTCATGAACATTTTGTGTCCAGGCAGCGAGTGTCTGAACCTGCTGATTCACCGTCGGAGTGACATAGTTAAACAGGATTTGAGGAGCCACTCCAAAAAGAATTGCCAAAAACACAAGGGGGGCTGCAATCGAAAGTTCACGTGGTGTCATGGGCGTCAGATTATCACCATGAGGACCTTTATATTCAGCACCAAGATACACTCGCTGAATAGCCCACAAGATATATGCCGCAGTAAGAATGACAGTGAATGCTGAAATGACTGCTAAGGTTCTGCTGTAATTCCAACTCGACAGAGTCACAAGAACTTCACCAATAAATCCACATAGACCTGGCAAGCCGAGTCCTGCAAAGAAAACAGCTACTGCAAGACCAGCATACACAGGCATCTTACTGAAGATACCACCAAATTCATCAAGATTACGGTGATGCACCCTGTCGTATAACACACCCACCATAAAGAACATGCCGGCCGATGAAAAACCATGGGCCAACATTTGAAACATTGCACCGTTCACACCCTGCGCCCAAGACTCCCAACGATATTCCTGCCCAGCAACAGCACTCCAAACACCGAGCCCTAACATAACGTACCCCATGTGGCTTACAGAACTGTATGCCACCATTCGCTTGAAGTCTTTTTGAGCGAGGGCAGCGAAAGCGCCATAGACCATCGAAAGCACACCAAGACCACACACCAACCAGGCTAGGGACAGACCTGCTCCTGGACAGATTGGGTAACAGATTCGAATAATGCCATAACCACCAAGTTTGAGAAGTACTCCAGCAAGAATCATGGATATTGGCGTTGGCGCCTCAACATGGGCATCAGGCAGCCAGGTATGAACAGGCACAACTGGCACCTTAATGACAAAACCGATCAGAAGAAGGAGAAAGGCCCACGTTTCAAGACTGAGCCCCCATACCATTGACGACGCAAAGGGAGAATTTGGCAACTGCCCAAGTTCAGCCAGTGCAAGCAAATTGAAGGTATGAACTGGATCGGACGACGTCTTTATCAACTGTACTGCCTCGGCTTGAGCAGCAGCATCCATTCCAGAACTTACTACATGAGCGTCCGCGAGTTGGACTGGGGAAAGCATCCTCAAATCACTTGAGAAATAGAGCATGAGGATTGCAATCAACATCAACACACTGCCAAGAAGTGTGTAAAGAAAAAATTTGATGGCTGCATATTCTCTCCTCGGACCGCCCCAAATACCAATGAGGAAGTACATCGGCAACAACATGACTTCCCAGAATACGTAAAAAAGAAAAAAGTCGAGTGATACAAAGACCCCGAGCATGCCAGTCACAAGTAAAAGAAAAAGTACATGGTACGCTTTGACATGCTTCTTGATCGGCCAACTCGCAGCAGCAGCAAGCAATGACAGGAACGTTGTAAGAACGATCAACGGAAGGCTAATCCCATCCACACCTAATAAGTACTCAATACCAAAAGATTGAATCCACGGAAGCTTTACAACAGACTGCATTTCCGGCTGCCCAATCTGAAACTGTGCTGGCCCTGCTTCCCCAAATAACTGAGGAACAGCCAACCAAAGAGAGAGCACAAACACAATTGCCAGCGCGCCAAGTGTGATCCAACGAACAAGTTCCTCTCGAGCCTTTGGAATGATCGGCAAAGAAAGAAAAGCCGCCACCGCCGCTGGCAAAAAAACAATCAACGATAAGGGCCACAAAGCAGGTTGATCAAGTGACGCGGTAGCAATCATGGTAAAGATCCGAAGGTTCAAGCAAATAAAGGTAAAAAACTATCCAGCAAGGGATGTACGAAATACAAGACTAGCAAGCACAACAAGAGCTACAGTACCAACTACGATAAACATGACGTATTGCCGAAGTCGGCCAGTTTGCAAATTCTTCAAGGAGAGACCGGCCATCCACGTGGAATGAGCAATTGCATTTATCAGCCCATCAACCAAACACCGGTCGATCCACGCATCGACACCCGCCAACTTGCGAGCAAGCCATGCAATCCCATCCACAATTCGATCAATGACGTTGCGATCAAAACCTGAGGCCATTTTGGCAACCCTAAGCGATGGGACGACAAACACGGCATGATACAGTTCATCGACATACCAGCGATTGACGAGAAAAACGAAAACAGGTCTGAACACTCCCGCGAGAAGGGCCGGCGACAAAATCTTCCAGAGATACATAACCGCTGCCAACAACACCCCGGCTAAAGCGGTAATGAAAGCAGACATCGTGGCTGTGGTATGAATAGCCCCAACATGACTTTCATGTTCGCCTGGGTAGACAAGCGACCCGAAAACAAATCCTCCTGCACTTGTTGCTTCTGTACCGGCAGGCCTCGCTTGCTCAAGCAAATTAGCCAAACCAAATCCCCCAGGAAGGGACCACCCAGCAACGACAGCAAAGAAAGCGAGTGCCACCAAAGGCCAAACCATTACTGGAGGTGATTCATGCACGTGCTCAGCCACATGCTGATCGCGAGGCTCTCCAGCAAACGTCATGAACCACAACCGAAACATATAAAAAGAAGTAAGAAAAGCACCACCAGCCGCAGCCAGAAAAAGAATCGAGTGCGCGGGGTTGGCCTGTGAAAAAGATAAGGCTTGCGCGAGGATAGCATCCTTTGAGTAGTATCCTGAAAAACCAATTACAAACGGTACGCCAGCCCCAATAATTGCAAGACATCCCACCAGCATTGTCCCTGCCGTCCACGGCATTGTCTTCGCAAGTCCACCCATCTTTCGCATGTCATTCGTATGGCAGGCATGAATTACAGAACCGGAACAAAGAAAAAGCAGACTCTTGAAGAAGGCATGTGTCACAAGATGAAAAAGGCCGGCAACCCAACCGCCAACACCCAAAGCCAGCATCATGTAACCTAGTTGGCTTACTGTCGAATAGGCAAGCACGCGCTTGATGTCATTCGCCACCAATGCAATCGTTGCAGCAACAAAAAGAGTAATCGCTCCAACATACGCTATAACAAGCAACACATCTGGTGAGAGCACAGGGAAAAAGCGACCGACGAGATAGACTCCTGCCGCAACCATCGTCGCTGAATGCACAAGCGCTGATACAGGAGTCGGCCCTTCCATAGCATCAGGCAACCAAACAAAAAGAGGAACTTGAGCACTTTTTCCAACACAGCCACAGAAAATTCCTGCTCCTGCAATAAAAAGAAGCCATCGCCCAAAGCCTTGTTCACGCCAACCATCAATCTTTGAAGACACCTCAACAGAGGTGTCTTTGCGGTTGACCACTGAAATCTGCGCAACCTCATCGGCGGCTGCAAATCTCACCATTCCATCAGGAACCTGTAACTCATGATTGTTTGTAGCTGGTCTCACAAGACTAAACAGCCCTGGTCGGCTCAACGTCTCACCATGCACCCCTGGTGACTCTGAATCAGCAAAGTGGAGAGTGCCCAGAGCACCCCATAATGCCATTAGCCCAATGAGCATGCCAAAGTCACCAACGCGGTTCACGATGAAGGCCTTATTTGCAGCAGTGGAAGCGCTTTTTCGCTCAAAGTAAAAGCCGATGAGAAACCACGAGCAGATTCCCACTAATTCCCAGAAAATAAATACCATGGCCAGATTTCCCGCAATCACAATGCCGAGCATCGAGAAACAGAAAAGCGAGAGGGCCTGAAAAAACCGAGGAAATCTCCCAGGTCGAACAAGGTGCTCACCTGAGTCCAGTGTGACCTCTTCATCGGTAAAATCATGAAGCTCATCATGCATATACCCTGTGGCATACACGTGGATACACGACGCGATAAACGTCACGACAAGAAACATAAGGACGGTCAATGCGTCGACATACCAACCAATCGAAAGCTTAAGATCACCCCCTTCGTAGAGGGTGTACCAGTCTCCGGCTAACGCTTGAACATGGCTCCTCCCTGCATGCTCAGACGCATCGTGCTGCGCATCACCGTGATGCCCGTCGTCACCGTGACCGTGGGCTTCACCCTTACCTGCATCAGGCTCCGCAGCAAAAAGGGAAGACGAAGAACGTGACACGTGCTCCCCATGATGCGCACCATGATCTACTGCCTTCACTGGATGGGCCATAAACCACTGACTGGCAGCAACTAACGAGAGAACAAAAGACAGAACAATTGCTGCAGTCGCAACCCAGGCTGCATTTTTTCCGCTGTGACCCATCTTCGGGCCAAAGAACAAAATCAGCACGAACGACACCAACGGCGTCAGCCACGCAAGCCCTAAGAGTGATGGAATAGTCTGGTCCATAGTAAAAATAGCTGAATAAAAACTAGCCCTTGAGATCGTCAGCCCGGTCAACGTCAACCGTAGAATGGTTGTTATAAAAGTTAAGAGTGATCGCCAAGGCAACTGCTGCCTCAGCAGCTGCCAGCAAAATGACAAACAATGCAATAACCTGACCATCAAGCCCGAGGGACATCGCCGCTTTTCCGCTTAGCCACGGTGATGCAAAGGCCACAAAATTAACATTGGCTCCATTCAGAACAAGCTCGATCCCCATGAGTACACCAAGAGCATTCCGCTTTGTTGCCATACACACAACACCTGAAACAAAGAGGATGGCCCCAACTACCAGATAGTGCATGACACTTACTGGTTCACTCAGAAAACTTGCAAAAGGGAGCAGAGAAAAGCCACTCACGCACCACCCCCAGTCAGCACTGAAGATGCACCACGAGATTCCTGGAGGCCTTTTGCCTGATGCTCCGCCACAGATGCAGGAGGCTCTACCGATGCAGCCACCTCAATCAAACGTGGCGTCTTGCGACGCTTTGCTCGAGCAAGATAGGCTGCCCCAATAAGCACAACAAGGAGGTGTACAGATACTATTTCGAAAGGAAGAAGGTATCCACTTCGCACGGCACCCACAGGAGAATTCTCTGGAGCATCATCAACTCGAACTCCAACCAAAGCCATACCAAGCGGCGTTGCTGCAGGCTGCTCAACCAGACCAGCGGCTGGCTCTCTCCATGACTCAACAGAAACGGCTGCTTGCAAAAGTATGCCGAGGAGTGCAAACGCTGCAACTCCGGCAAGCACTCGATCCTTCACTGAAGATCGCATCGTTACGAACGGAGACTGGGCGGTCAGCATGACCCCAAAAACTAAAAGAACAAGCGTTCCACCCACGTAAATCATTAACTGCATGGCACCGACAAATTCCGCACCCGCCAAAAAGAAAAGACCTGCCGTGGACCCAAGCGATAGCACAAGATACAACGCCATACGAACAACATTATCAGCAACTGCTACCGCAATAGCGAAACCACAGGCAAGTGCAGCAAACACGAAAAAAAATATCGTATGCCAGTTAATCAGTGCGAAGACTGCTGGCGAAAGAATGAATAGGGCGCTCGGGCACACAAAACTCATTTCCTGCCCCCCTTCATCACAACATCAGGAGCAGATTCATCGGGAGGAGAATACTCCTCCTGAAGCCAACCCTCGCGAACACCGACTTTCGTTTGCGATCTATCAGCGATAAGACCTCCCGGCAGAGCAAGTTGCCAGACCATAGCACCAGCAAACATCACCGCTGCAATCGGCGTACAGTACTTCAAACAGGTCGTCATGACTTGATCAATACGAAGACGGGGCAACGTCCAACGAATCCACATCATCAACAACACGCCAACAGTTGCTTTTCCAAGAAGGTTGAACATCCCCAGCAATCGAACAATGTACCCCACGGAGTCACTTGTGCCTTCACTCCAGCCCAAAAGAGAAGCTACTGGAATTGGGCCATTCCATCCTCCCAAGAAGAGTACGGCGGCAAGAGCACTCACAAGGAACATAGAACCATATTCCGCCATGAAAAAGAAACTCCACCGGAGCCCTGAATACTCAGTATGAAAACCCGCCACCAATTCACTCTCGGCCTCAGCCAGGTCGAAAGGAGCTCGGTTCACACTTGCGACAGCACACGTCACATACACCCAGAAAATGACAAACGTAAAGGGGTCATGAAAAACAAACCAGTTCGTAAGCCAACCTGATTGCTTTTCGCTGATTGTTACCAAATCCATACTGCCAGCAAGCATGACCGGCACAACAACACACATTCCAAGTGGCACTTCGTAACTGACAACCTGAGCTGCCTCCCGCATTGCACCGAAGAGAGACCATTTTGAGGCAGAGGCATACCCAGCGATAATTACACCGAACACCTCAAGGCCTAGTACTGCTACAACAAAAAAGACTGCCACGTTCAAACGGAGACCAACAAAGTCAAAGGCAAAAGGCAACGCAATAAAGGCGCAAAACGAAGCGCAAAAACTGACATACGGTGCTATTCGAAACAGCAGCGGATCAGCGCCGTCAGGCATCAGGTCTTCTTTGGCAAGAAGTTTTATCCCATCAGCAAGAGATTGCAGCCAGCCAAATCGACCACCTGTGCGAGTAGGCCCCAACCGGTCCTGAATCCGCGCAGCAATTTTTCGCTCTGCCCAGATGAAGACAAGCGCACCTCCAGCGATGACATTGAGAATAAGAAATGCCGAAACACCAGCCATGACAGTCCATGCCAGCCATGGAGGCAACCCGACTGAATTGATCAGAAATCCAACCATCTAACACGTCGTTCCCGAGCAAAAACAGACTTCGTGAAAATTCTCACGAAGTTTGACCTACCAATCCACGTTTCACAAGTACCCAGCCTGACATACGCGAGGAACACTAGCGATCAATCTCACCCATAACGATATCGAGACTTCCGACAATCGCAGGAACATCCGCGATAAGGCATCCACGGCAGAGCTCGTGGACCACCGAAAGATTCGAAAATGAACTCGATCGCGCTCGCGCTCGCCACGGAATAGCCGAGCCATCACCGACCACATAAAAACCCATCTGTCCCTTTGGAGCTTCCGTTTCAAGATAAACATCACCCGCCGGAATCTTTTCAGCCACTTTGAGCGGTTCACCCAAAGGATTTTTACACTGTGAGTAGCGATCGATTGCCTGACGAACCAGATCCATCGACTGCACAACCTCAAGCATACGAACAAAAAATCGATGCCAACAATCTCCCAAGACTGCATCCGCTGGAACCGGAGGGTACTGATGATCTCTTGGATAATGCCCATCTTTCATGACAGCAACTTCAAAGGCATATCCATCATACATTGCAGTGTAGATACTCTCACCGTCCCGACGAAGATCCTGATCAACTCCACTCCCTCGAAGCACAGGACCAGACGTGCCGTAGTCAATTGCCATTTCTCTTGACATGACACCAATACCAGCCGTTCGTTTTACAAAAATGGCATTTGTTGTCAGGAGTGTGTGATACTCCTGTATCACCGGCTCGAACTGATCAAGAAACGCTTCACATTTAGCCAACCAGCCTGGAGGCAGATCAGCCGTAAGGCCCCCTAGCGTTATGTAACTGTACGTGAGACGCGCACCACATGCTTCCTCAAAAAGATCAAGTATTTTTTCACGCTCTCGAAATGCGTAAAGAAACGGACTGAACGTGCCGAGATCTAGTCCGTACGCACCCATTCCAACAAGATGGCTTGCGATGCGACTCATCTCAGAGATGAGAACTCTTAAGTGGCGAGCCCTCTCACTCACTTCATATTTCATCAACTTTTCAACCGCTAACGCCCATCCGAGATTCATGTTCATTGCTGCCAGATAATCCATCCTATCGGTGTAGGGTATCCACTGACGAGCAGAGACATTTTCACCGATCTTTTCGGCACTTCGATGAAGGTATCCAATGTGCGGCTCAAGCTCAGAAACAACTTCACCATCCGTACGAAGCACAAGCCTCAGCACGCCATGTGTACTTGGATGCTGCGGCCCCATATTGACCAGCATTTCATCTGTTCGCACATCAAACTCAATAATCCTTGGATCATCGGCAACCTGTGACATCGACTACCTCCCCCGAATTCCATGATACTCAAGTGGCATCTCATAATCTTTACGGAGGGGATAGCCCTCCCAATCCTCAGGGCAGAGAATTCTCCGAAAATCCGGATGCCCAACAAACCGGACGCCAGACAGATCAAAGACCTCTCGTTCGTGCCAGTCTGCACCACGCCATACGCACGCAACACTTGGAACCTCAGGAAGTCGCCCGGCAACATCGTCCTTCCATCGCGGCACATTCACTTTAAGAACAAGGCTCGCTTTCGCGACTGTACTCCAGAGGTGATACACCAGTTCAACGTGAGGATCCCACGACACTTTTGCAGCCTTCTTTGGATCCGGCTGAAACCAATCCACTGCCGTAATGCACTGTACTGAATCGAATGGAACGGGACTTTGATCCTTAAGCCAACGACATACTGCCAACAGTCCATCAGCAGATACTTCAACCCAAGGGTCAATTGCATCAAGATTTTGACCGACAACCCCATCCGGAATGGCGGCCTGCAACTGCTCGAGAAAAGCGGCACCTTGTGTACTACTCATACCACACCCCTTTCCACCGGCAGTTTTCCTGGCTCAGCCCGCGGAGGCGATACGGCTCGCACCCAATCAAGATCTCCTCGATACCAGACGTATGCAAAACCCGTCAGCAAAACAGCAAAAAAGACAGACATGTCAACCACAGCAGTACGAGCAAGCATTCGCCCAGTCTTCGCGACAGCCCACTGACCAACTGCCTGACTCGCTGGCATATCTCCTCGACTTTGTTCGATAAACAGTGCCTCGTTTCGTGTTGGCTGTAAATCTGGAACCGAAGGAGATTGGACTCCAAGTTCGCGAAATACCCCAGCAACATTCGGCGTCAGTGACGTTCCATCAACTTCAACACTTGCCACAACAGGATCAGCCAACTGTGTGGCTTTCCCAAAAACAGTTGCCCACGGAAAAAACAAGGCAACTTCCACGTCAAAAATAATGAACAGCAGGGCAACTACGTAAAAACGAAGGTCAAATTGAACGAAGCTCGAACCAATCGCTGGCTCTCCACACTCATAGACCTCAAGTTTTTCGGTATTTGGTGCTGTCGGACGAACCAGCCAACCTACGATCAAGTTTAAGGCAAGAAACACACCACCAATCGTCACGAAGAGAGCAACATAACCAGCAAGCAACACAGGATCAGTCATAGAAAGTACTTCTCTTGGACTATTGATTGGGGCCGCCATGCACAGGATCAACGATGACCTTCGATGCAGCCACAGCAGTTGGATTAAGAGTCGATCGGCCCCAACCGACATCAACAGGCAAACGAGCAAAGTCCACCATCGTTCCATCTCGACTGTAGCAGGAGAGATCGAGAGTCGATCCCATAAAAATACAATCAACAGGACACGGCTCAACACACAAGGCACAAAACATGCACTTTGAGTAGTCGATGGTAAAACCACTCACATAGTATCCCTTCCCCTTTTCAACCCGCTCTTTCCCAATGTAAATGCAATCGACAGGACAGGCTTTGGCACACTGATCACAAGCAATGCATGTCGTGAGATCGTATCGATGAAAACCTCGGTAGCGAGCAGCAACGGGGGCTGGCAACTCTGGATACTCAAAATGCTCAGTAAATGTTCTTCGATTTGGATCGTACGTGTTCCGAAAAATACGCAAGGTTACAAGCATGCCTTGAAGAACCGTACCGATGGC
The DNA here is from genome assembly GCA_964003275.1 of uncultured Planctomycetaceae bacterium. GTDB lineage: Bacteria > Planctomycetota > Planctomycetia > Pirellulales > UBA1268 > CACORA01. The sequence continues at coordinate 3,755 of CAXFJI010000015.1, read as the reverse complement.
TGCAAAAAGGTTACGAAACCAAACCCGCATGACTTCTCCAAAAAGAACGACCGCTTATGCCACTGCTGCACGATGGCATGTCACAAAAAATGCTCTCACGAGTATAGATCCACCATGACTTGCAACAAGGGTGCAATGTGGACAACTTACCAGAGAATCCAAGTACAGGGAAAAACTGATATCCAAATCCCTCGCGATTTTGATCCTTTCGAACGCTTGTTCACATCTACAAATTTCTGATTCTGGGTGATCGCCTGTCGATGTTCCGGAAAAATTCCATTTTATGGCTTGGCGCTTGGCTTGAGATGAATACGGCTGTTCTCCGCTCTGAATACACGCAACTACTTGCACACTCAGAACACTAATTTCGTTACTTTTATTCAGAAATAGAGCAAAAAAGCGATGTGCTTGACCAAAAAATTTAGGTAATATATAGTTAGGGCTGTTTTAGTGAGCCCGAGTCGCTTTGTGCGCTGGGGTCGCCAAGGAAGGTCAGATGCTTGTTCTCTCGCGAAAAAAAGATGAGCGCATTGTTATCAACAACGACATCACGATCGTGGTGGTAGAAATCCGTGGTGACAAAGTGCGACTTGGCGTGGAGGCCCCGAAGGAGGTGCCTGTCCATCGCAGAGAGATTTTTGATGCTATTGTGGAGGCTGAGCCAGAGGATGGGGGGTTTGAGAACTCGCCTGCGGATGACAACCATGCATCTACGGCTTCCGAGAAGCCCTGAAAACTTCCCTGTAATCATTGCAAGCCTTTCCCGATTTTTGTGAAAGGTATAAAATTCTGCCACGCAAATAGACGGCCCCATCGTCTAGAGGCCTAGGACATCGCCCTTTCACGGCGGCAACCGGGGTTCGAATCCCCGTGGGGTCATTTGCTACGGTTCAACCGCCACAATGTGTTGGTAGATCATCATGTCCTGCCTCATCGTCTTCTCACCTGCACATTTTGTTCTTTAAGAACCGCATGAACAAAAAATCTTCAACACCATCCCTGTACGATGCAGTATTGCTTGTTTCGTTTGGTGGCCCTGATGGTCCAGAGGATGTTATCCCATTTCTTGAAAATGTCCTCCGCGGTCGTAATGTTCCACGAGAACGAATGCTTGAGGTTGCAGAGCACTACTATCACTTCGGTGGAAAAAGCCCGATCAATGAGCAAAACAAAAAACTCTTGGACGCCATTCGTAAAAAGTTGAAAACAGATGGTCCAAATATCCCTGTTTATTGGGGCAATAGAAACTGGCATCCACTGCTCTCCGACACCCTCCGAGAGATGCGTGATAATGGAATAAGCCGTGTATTGGCCTTTGTGACAAGTGGCTTTAGTTGCTACTCAGGATGTCGCCAGTATCGAGAAGACATCGAAACGGCTTTAGCCCCACTTGGAGAACACGCTCCTGTCGTTGATAAGATTAGAGTGTTTTTCAATCATCCAGGATTCGTGGAGCCAATGGCACGAAACGTCCGAAGTGCCCTTCATCAACTCGGTGATAATAAGGCATCGGTGCTGTTTACGGCCCATAGCATTCCATTATCGATGGCTGATACTTCAAAGTACGTTGCACAACTTACTGAAGCATCTCGCCTGGTTGCCGAAAAAGCAAACCTAACTGACTGGCAGTTAGTCTATCAAAGTAGAAGTGGCCCCCCGTCTCAGCCATGGCTTGAGCCTGATGTCTGTGACCGCATCAAGGAACTGTCGAAGCAAAATAGACAAAAGGTTGTCATTGCCCCCATAGGATTCATCTCTGATCACATGGAGGTTTTATACGACCTCGACACCGAGGCTGTGGATCTGTGCAAGGAACTTGGTGTTGAGATGGCTCGCGCTGCAACCGTTGGGACAGATCCAGAGTTTATTGAAATGATTCGTGAGCTGATTGCTGAACGCGCTTGGGAACTCCCTGACCGCACCGCAATTGGCAATCTGCCAGCAAGCCATGACGTTTGCCCCCTCGACTGCTGTCCCGCACCGGTTCGTCGGCGGGCTTCTTCGTCTCCAGCACCTTGAATCATTTGCAGAGAGTTTTGCCTTCGTTTCAATGCTTAAGAAAAAGAGCCGATCTGGCGAACTTGTTCTGCTTACGCATGGTTTCATGGCAAACCGATGGATGCTTCTCCGGCTCTCTCATCGACTAGAAAACTCTGGGTGGCGTACTCGATGCTGGGGCTATGAAAGCTGGAGGACAAGTGTTTCAGTTCATGCTCAGGCGTTTGCAGATGTCCTTGAAGACATTGATTGTGACAGTTCTGTAACGACTGTTCATCTGGTGACACACAGCATGGGATGCATTATCGCACGTGCCGCACTACCACTCTATCATCCAAAGAAACTTGGGCGTTTTGTCATGTTGGCTCCACCGAATCGAGGGTCATTCATAGCAACAGCCACAGCATCATTGCTTGGTCGTTTTCTTCAGCCAATATCCGAACTCACAACAGATGCAAGCAGCTTCGTCAATAAGACACCTCAACCTTCAAATGTTGAGATTGGCATTATTGCTGCCAGTCGAGACGCACTTGTAGCAATGGATGCTACGCGCCTTGATGTTCCGCATCAGCATGTCACAATCCCATGCCTTCACTCGAGCCTCCTCTTTCGTCGTGATTCTGCAGAACGCGTCGAACAGTTCCTCGACTCGGGAACATTTATTGGAAGCAACACGTCTTATGAATAATCTCATCCGCCGGCTTGGAAATTCTGACGTATCAGTGAGTGCCCTGGGGCTGGGGTGTTGGCCACTCGCAGGAATGACCCGCGAGGGAATAACTCGTGAGGATGCGATTGCCACAGTGCGTGCAGCCTATGAGTCAGGGGTCACACACTTCGACACCGCATTCTGCTACGGGGAGAACGGCGAAAGTGAACGGGCCATCGCTGCAGCAATTGATGGAAAACGTCACTCCGTAGAGTTTGCTAGTAAATGTGGTATTCATTGGGGAGCGGATCATAAACAATGTGTCAACGGACAACCTGACCGCCTACGTCATGAAGTAGAAGAAAGTCTGAAACGCCTCTCTACGGACTACCTCGATTTGTTGTATCTCCATGCTCCTGATCCAGAGGTACCCATCGAAGAGTCCGCATCTGCGCTTCGCGGCATCCTTGAATCTGGAAAGGCGAAAGCGATTGGTGCTTCCAATATGACGGTCGACCAACTTGAGCGTTTTCATGCAGTCTGTCCCCTGTCAGCCTGTCAAATGCCATATAATATGCTGCAACGCGGCATCGAAACATCTGTGCTCCCTTGGTGCCAGAAAAACAATGTCGCCATGGTTGTCTACTGGCCACTCATGAAGGGGTTGCTCACAGGGACAATGAAAAATGATCGCGTGTTCCCTCTCAGCGATAGTAGGCACAAGTATCCAATGTTCAAAGGGATAGAGTTTAAGAAGAATCTTGCTTTTGTTGATCAACTTCGCCCCATTGCAAATCGACTGAAGTGTGCCGTTCCTGATCTTGTTTTGGCATGGACAGCAGAGCAAGCTGGCATCACAAGCGTATTGTTTGGTGCTACATCACCTCATCAAGTACACGAAAACGTCCGTGGTATGTCTGTGACGCTTGATACTCAGGCGAAGAACGACATTCGTGAGGCCATTTCTGCTCGCGGTTCAATTATTGGCAGGCGAGCAGTCTAAGCACCAAGCATCATCAGGATGTGACGACGGCCTCTGGCTCAAACTCACTCACACAGACATAGGCCTGGCGGACTTTCAAGCACGCCTGACGAAAAGGCTCGGCTC